>NZ_JBXWTH010000024.1:0-47702 GCF_059613825.1 Ruegeria sp. SATB027 | reverse complement strand
ATGTTGTCCCATTCGGTGCCCCTTTCATGGACAGGGGTAAAGTACCCCAGTGTCCGGAAACAGGGACGAAGTCCAAATCCTTGTTTGAGTGTGTCGCTTCGTGTTAAGGGTGCCCTACCCCTTCCGGGGTAGAGCGGGGCCGCTTAGGCGGCTGCGTGTTGTTTCAAGAAGGCGAGGCCGATCTTGGCGGAGAGACCTCCCTTCTTGACCAGCTCGACGGCTTCGCGCCGTCGTTGCTGCAAGGTTTCCTGACTTATTTTCATCACCCCCTTTCTGAGCTGCGTTGGAAATCAGTATTCGCTGGGGCACATGATGGTCAGGACGCGACGCGTCACTGACGTGTCAAACGGGCGGTCGGAGCCGTATCTGTAATCCGCGTCATACAGATCGATTTTCCAGAACAGCTTTTGACCGCTGACTGTCACCGTTCCGAACGTGTGATCGCCATAAGGGTCATTGCCTTCATCAAACTGGTCATCCGACGCCACTGCAGCCAAAGCCGCAGTCTGAAATTCAATCCCTTCGCCGGACACGCCGGGCGTGACAAAAACCTGGCCCTGAATGCCTTTGGAGTGCATCTCAATGGCCGCAGTCGGATCGATCAGGGCTTTCCGAAACAGATCATTCTGTCCTGCGATCTTTGTCGCCTGAAGGCAGGTGTCGTTCTCGATGTCTGTTGTTGCTTCACTGTCCAAAACCGTCTCTCCTTTTGTGGTGCGACCTCCGGGGTTGATCCCCTTTGGTGCTGGTTTTGAGCCGAGCCCTGAAAGGACGTCGTCTCTAAAACCTGCCTCGTGGCGAACGCGGAGAGGGGCGAGACAGGACAAATCGACAAGAGTGGTGCGGCCCGCAGCGCACCGCGCGAGGACACGGTCTTGTCTATTTGTCTTGTCCGAGGGGGGAGGCCGCGCCTTCCCCCTGACGTCGAGTGGCGTTTGGCTTGTCCAAATCCCGCCTGACCAACAAAAGAAGCCAAAGGATCTTCGATCCTGCGGGAGCGCAAAAGGGATCGGCACCCGAACGGGCGGATCACCGCGGCATGGACCGAACATGAACCAAAGCCCCTGCCCCGGCTCGCATGAGACGGTTCAGGGGCTACTGGAAAGGGAGATCATGTCGGGGTGTTCTGGGTGGAAGCCGGCATGCCGGCTGAAACCTGGAGCCCGGTCACGAGGCGACAGGCTCGGGATTTGCCAAGGGACAAAGGCTGCAGCCCGAAATCACTCACCGACCGGGACATACCCTCGGCGGCGCTTTTGCTTTTCGAGTTTTTGGAGTGCAACAGTGGCCTGGGCTTCGTTGTCATATGTCACCATCATGGCCTGCCCGTTTGTGCCGATACGTCCCCAGGTCCGCAGGACGGACACTTCGCCAAACAGCGTCGGCTGCAATTCTATTCCATAGAACCGCGCCATGTTGACGTCCGGGGCCATATGGATCAGGTGGACAGGTGTGGTCGCTGACAGCTCCATGACGCGATTGTCGGTCAATTCAGCTCGTCTGTCCAATGACTTTGCAAGATCCATTCGTCGGAATGGATTCTGATCCTGAATGGAAAAGGACATCGAATAGATCCGCTGTTATTATCCCACCGTCCTGATCAATATGCAGGTAAGAGGATTGGCCATGTTTCGTCTTTTACTATTTTCGCTCGTAACAGGTCTTACTGCCAACGCGGGCACAGCGCAGACGCCGCCTTCGGTTGGAGAGATCGCGGATTACGAAGGTCTCTTCGCAGCCGCACACACCGGCAACGTAGAAATAATCCGGCAGCTGGTGGCGGCGGGGGCAAACGTCAACGCGCGGGACCTCCAAGGTCGCACCCCAGCCCATGTTGCAGCCTTCGCCTCGGAGGACGAAGCGTTGCGTGCACTCGCTGAGGCCGGTGCCGACATGAACGCACTCGAAGATCAGGCCTACGACGTTGTCACGATTGCGGCCGTTGCAAACGATCCAGAACTGATGGCGCTCGCAATCGAGTTGGGCAACGATCCCGGCCTGACGACCAGCCCTTATGAAGGAACGGCTCTTATAGCAGCCGCGCATCTTGGTCATGTCGAGATTGTCCGACGGCTGATCGCCGCTGGCGCGCCTTTGGACCATGTGAACAATCTGCACTGGACAGCAGTTATGGAAGCCGTTGTGCTTGGTGACGGCGGCCCAAATCACCTTGCAGTTCTGGATGCACTGTTGACAGCGGGTGCTGACCGATCGCTTGCCGATCGAAATGGAACTACACCACTCGAACACGCTGAACTACGCGGATTTGCTAAGATGGCAGAGCGGCTCAGAAAAGAGGACTGAAGCCCATCCAACATGCGGAAGCGGTAAGTTTCACCTTAAAGGCACCGATAGCAGCTTGGTTATCGAAGTGTCACACATGACCCAAAAAGGCCAATTTACGCCCGGACTCTGTCCGTTCAAACAATTCGCTGAGTTGACTGCCTAGTTTCGTTGCAATCGCCAGGAGTGTTCTGTCAGCTTCAAACCTTGCAACAGAGTCCAGTCATCATTGACCGGGTCGGGTGAAATCAGTTCAAGGGTGTGGATAGAGGCATCGTGGAACTCCTGATGGATATCCGAAAAAGCCTATGTTTGGACTCCATGGCACTTACTCAAATTCGGGTTGCGGCCAAAACGCTCGCTTTCAGGATGTCGGCCATATTAATATTTGGTCATGCCAAAGGATATTATAACTACAAAAGCTTTCATAACCCAGATCAAAGCTGCATTTGACGGATTTGACCCTCCCCTCAATGATGAACTTTTACATCCCGACTGCATGGACGATGTGGATATTCTTGAATTTTACGGAGGCGTCAGGTGGCCGGAGATGACCGATCAGATGATCATTCACGGATACGCTGCCCCCACAGCTTTCAGCGCAAAGGCATTTCAATACTACTTGCCCGCTTATCTGATCTGGACGCTTCGCAATTCGGGCAGCCCGGAATATGCCAATGAAAGCCATCTTCTGGCGCTGAATCCCGGTAGGTCAAAGGAAATGCTGCACGAGTTCAGGAAGTCCAAGTTCAGCCTTTTAACACCAGTTCAAGAGGAAGTAGTGGCACGGATTATGCATTATTTCACCGATCACCCCGATCTCGGTGAATTTGTGGAAATGGCATTGATGAACCACTGGATGGATGTCGAATTGCTGGAACCGGATTGATGGTCGCATCAAAACTGGGTTGCGATTTCGAAGTGTAATCTGCGATATCCGTCATCAAATCAGCTGTGTCAGCCATCCGTGTTTAATTGCGGAGGCCAGGTCGGATATTTCCCTATACTGCGCCAGGTCTGTCGCAAGTCGCCTTCAAAACTCCGTTTCGTGCCTTTGATATCAATCTTCTTTGGCTTGTTCCGCGTTAGCTTTGGTGAGGATCATTTTTTTGGCCAACGACACATGTCGCCGGAACGGCACCGTCAATGATTTTGATTTCTCTCACGTTCTCGTACCCGACAGCATGGAGCGCGTCCTCGATGCCGGAAATCATGCGGCGTGCGGCCGCAGAGGCATTCGCGTCAAGCCGCGGTTGATAAGTGGTCAGACAGAGGCCGCCCGGTGCCAGAGTATCAAACAGGGCACGAAAAAAACCGGATTTGTCGCTTTGAAACTGGATGACATTCAGCGAGTAAACGCGGTCGAATGTCTCCGGCCAAGCGGTGAGCAGGTCGATCCCCCCTTCTAATAAATCAACTCGGTTTGCGACGCCCTGTCTGCGCAGTCGATTACGGGCCTGACGGATCATCACTCCGGAATGATCAAGACCGACCACCCGGCCAGACGTCACGAGAGAGGCGCATCGCGACAGGGCGAGGCCAGGGCCACAACCAATTTCAAGCACCTGGCTGTGAGGGCGAAGATCCATTATCTCGACGGTCTTTTCATTTCGAAAGCGGTTCGACTTCCGCGCCGCCATGATCCGACCAGCCAGAGCACCCAACGGACCCGATGGATGACCGAACTGCGCTACGATCTTAGACTTCACTGACACTAGGAGTTGCCTGCCCGAGAAATCCACAGAGGCAACACCAGCAATGCGCCAGCCGAAAGGACGAGAATGCCGATGGCAATCGCATGGCGATACGCCATCTCAGGAAGACCCAAAAGCTCCACCGCAAAGATATTCCAGGACCAAAGGGCAACGACGCCCCAGACCAGCAGCGCGAAAAAGGCGATCCCGAAGGTCTTCCCGTGCCGTTTCGATTGCTGTGCCATGTCAGATTCCTTTCTCCATCATGGTTTCAATCGCTTCATTGAGGCGGGCCAGCAGGTGAACAGAAGCAGCGACGTCATACGTGGCCAGGGCCTCAGCCAACTCGGCCATCGGTGCTTCTTCCCGGGTTTGAATCTCTGCAAAGAGCTTTTTGCCCGCGGGTGTTGGAAGGTAGACTCCCGACCGCTTGTGATCCGGATTATCTTGCGCTTGGATAAGACGCTTCTCCAGCAAGGCGTTCATGTTCTTTTGGACATGTTGACGCGAGACACCTTTTGCCTTGGCGATTTCAGGAACCGTTTGCGGTGCCTTGATAACCAGCGCCTGAAGGACCGCCCGCATCGACGGGTTGATTTCCAGATCGCTGTGCAGGATTTCAGCGACGGATTTGAGCCGGTTGAATCCGGTCCGGATTTCTCTGATCAGCGCGACAAGCTCTTCTTGTCTTTCCGTCATACAAGGCTCCGAGCTTCCAATTGACAACTTGGGTGTCATAATTGAATATGACAACCTAGATGTCAAGTAGTGGAGGTGATAGTGTTCACCCAAACCCATCTTCTGGTCGGGGCTGCTGTCTTCGCCAGGCCGGGGAATCGTACAGTCGCGCTGGCAGGCCTGATAGGCGCGCTAGTGCCGGATACCGACGTGTGGGCGATGTTTGTCATCGAGCGGTTGCGGGGGGCCAGCGGATGCGAAGTGTTCCACTATCGTTACTGGGAACAGCCATGGACGACGCTTCAAATTCTGCTGAACTCGATCCCTGCATATCTCACCCTCATCACCCTGAGCGTCGTCTGTCTGCTCGTACCTACATTGTTGCCCCGCAAAGTAGTTTTGATTGTGATGGTATTTGCCAGCTCCGCGCTTTTGCATGTCGGGGCTGACTTCCTGCTGCACCATGAAGATGCGCGCGCGCAATGGATGCCGTTCACAAATTGGATCTTCCGCTCGCCAGTGTCCTATTGGGATCCACGCCATTACGGCCAGTATTTCCTGATCTTCGAGATCGGTTTGGGTCTAGCCCTCGCCATACCGATCGGTCTGCGTTTCCGGTCGAAGCGGGTATGTGTGGCGGTTACAATTCTGTCGCTTGGATACCTGGGTTCGATTACCGCTGGTCTGATGTCTGGTGGCGATCACCTTCGAGGCCCCGGGTCTTGCGAAATTCTTGAGAGCAATGCCGTCGCAAAGCGAGCGACTTCAACAAGCGAGTCGAATGCCGCTCCATGAAGGGATGACTATACCTGAAAAACAGTTCGTGCCGGTGTTTGGCGAAGCGTGGAGTGTATAGGGCGCCTTTGGACCATCCTGATTAGAAGTGCGGGGCACACGACACGCCCCGCACCAGTCTCTAACGACTGCCCGCTTTTCCGGGCATGTTCATCCGTTTGGACGCACGCGATGGTGTCTTCACACGCAGATCGCGCTGCGGCTTGGCTTTGGCTTTCACCAGCTTAGGGGATTTCGGTGTATCCTCCACAGCAGGAAGGGTCCGCCCGAAGGTGGTTTTTGGTGGTTTGAAGGGCATGATGCACCTCATGACAAAAGGAAGCTGAAGTCGCGCAGATGCTCGACTGCGAACGCCCACGATGGGCTAGCGCCGTATGTCCATTGTCAGAGTCCTCCGCAGGGGCGTTTCAATGCGCATTCTGCCAATCAAGGTCAGCGCGCGGCGGGATCAGAAAGTATGCTGGTCCATTGTTAGAATCTCCCTTGCGAATGTTGGGAACGTCTCAGACCAGGGATCATCTGTCAAACCTGCTCAATGAACGGCAGCAGTTGTTGGTAGGCAGTTGGGTGCTGGATAAAGCTGCCCTCAGATGATTTCACGTGAATATCTGCTATTTCTTACAAAGGACCAATCGTCACTAAGAAATGATGGCAGACCCGCCGCGACCGACAACCCGGAAAGACACGCTCCATGTCTGACACCATTCTTGCAGCTGAGCCGACCATCCGCCTTGTTGCCTTTCTGGGCATTCTGGCGGTCATGGCACTATGGGAAGTTGCAGCACCCCGGCGACGACGGGAATTACCACGCGTTGTGCGATGGACAAACAACCTGGCGCTCGTTGTGCTCGACACCGCGATCCTGCGGCTGACCTTTCCGATCCTCGCAGTTGGTCTTGCGGTGATGGCCGAAGACCGCGGATGGGGGCTCTTCAACAACATAGATGTACCGGTTTGGGTTGCCACCGCGGTCTCAATGCTGCTTCTCGATCTTGCGATCTATCTTCAGCACGTGATGTTCCACGCAGTACCGGGGCTTTGGCGGTTGCACCGGATGCATCACGCAGATCTTGATTTCGACGCGACCACAGGCTTGCGGTTCCACCCGGTAGAAATCCTCATCTCGATGGCGATCAAGCTGGCGGTTGTTGCAGCCTTAGGGCCCCCCGCTGTCGCCGTGCTCTTGTTCGAGGTCATCTTGAACGCGACCGCGCTTTTTAATCACGCCAACATTGATCTTCCGCGCCCGATAGATCGTTTCCTCAGATGGATCATCGTCACCCCGGACATGCACCGAGTGCACCATTCCATTGATCCACGCGAAACCAACTCGAACTTCGGCTTTTATCTACCCTGGTGGGATCGGCTCCTGGGAACTTACGTCGCGCAGCCTGCGAAAGGGCACAAGGGTATGGTGGTCGGCATCAAGCAGTTTCGCACGCGCCGCGACCTCTGGCTCGACCGGATGTTGATTCAACCCTTTCTCGGCCCAGCAAGTGGAGGTGCGCTTGATGCCCGCAGCCATCGGAAGCAATCTTCATCCATCTCATCCAAGCCGGGCGCCGACAAATAGATCCAAAGATGTGAACCGATGATCTTTTGCGGCCCTTACCGGACTTTCGACCTTGCTCTCGGATGCTGCGGTCGCACTCCGTATCGCCGCCATTCGCTGCAGATACGAAATCTTGGCCCTGGCAAACTCACATATCGCGGGCAACGCTAGCCTTTGTTTTTGTCTATGCGAGCGCACATCGTTTCATGATTTCATTGCCCAGTTTTTCAATCAAGCCAGCAAAATCCAAAACTGCCGCTTCACGGATTATGAGACGTTGACCGATTGTATATTGGGTGTCTTGACTGCGTGTTAAGTAATCCGCATCCACAATCCCCTGTTGATGCGCCAGAAGATGTCTTTGCTGATAATAGATCACCAGCCGATTCATAGCGTCGATACCTAGGATGCTTTCATAACTCGCGCCCAACTCGGCCTCCCACAACTCTGAACCTGTGTCGAGACGTTGGAAAGCGTTACGCTTAGCGGCGCGACCTGTCCGCCGTTCATAAAACTGCTCCGAGACTCTTTGGAACGACATGACGGTGTCCTGCATGGCCTTTTCAAGCAGCGTTTGCGCAATCACCTCCGCCTCATCTCGCGCCAATGTCTGTCTAAGCTGTGCTCTGAGCCCTGCTGCTGTCCGGATAGTTTCAAGCGTCTGCAAAAACGTATGGCTGGCAGAATTATTTCCACAGCTTGGACAAAAATATGCGGCGCCTACGTAGGAATATCTACACTCGCACTCCTCGCAGGTCGTTCTAAGTCTCATTGGGTTTGCGGCTGCTACCGGCAGCAAAACAGCGTCGCGACCGCCTGTCGCCTCCAAAGTTATGCTAACAAATGAATTTCGCTTGGCCCGGCGTTTAGATTCTGCCGCATCTGCCCGCATGGCAGAGTTGATACTGTTGGTAATCTGACCAAGTGCATACTCCTTGGCTGCTTCTATCTGCTCTCTGGTAAACCAAGATTGCGCATTGGCAGAATGCCCGCATGAAGGGCAAAAAACCTCTTCATCGCGAACAATATTTTTCCAATCCTCTTCAGCCACTTTGAATTGGAACAAGCAAGTTTCAGACGGGCATTCCTTGTCAAGAAACCCATCTGCGTCAGCCTCAAGAGGCACAGATATTTCTGTCGTTTCCGATAAGGCGCGTAATTGACGTTGCAGGTGCTCAAACATGTTTTACTCTTTGGCGGCTTTTAGATCTTGGCGCGAGGAGGGCATCCTTGAATTTAATCGCCTTGACAGTCCCTTACCTCAGATCCTCCTTGCTATCAAAACAGGATAGCTGACGAGCGTAGACAAGGGAAAGATCCAATGATTGATTGGCATTACTACTGTGCTGGAAATTGGTCGATCAGATCAAAAATTAGCTACTCTTGGAGCCGAACAACGAGTATGGATTAGTTCTAAGACACTAGATTTATTAGAAAACAATCCAGAACGAGAGCTGAAAATTCCAGGCGAACTTCATATTCCCCGCAGACTTCGCCATGGAGACCTGATCCTGCCGGAAGCTGAGCTTCTGGCAGCGCCTGGAGTTGTGATCCTGCTAGCTGAACCCGGTGCGGGGAAAACTGCGCTGCTGAATAGCATCGCTGACCGGGTCGGCGTTAATCGCGTCCGAGCCAGTGCTTTCCGCCTCGGGGCAGGCAGCTCGACCTTGGTGGTCGACGCCTTTGATGAAGTGGCGCGTATCGGTGATGCGCGCGTTCTAGACATTATGCATCAGATACGCGATGCGGAACCGGATCGTGTCCTGCTCTCCAGCCGATCAGGCGAATGGGAAGATGCGAAGACCCGGCTCATCGGCGATCTTTTTGGGGTTGAGCCCCAAGTGTTCCGTCTCGTCCCGCTGGCGACAGACGAACAGCGGCTGCTCTTTGATCATCTTCATTCTGATTGGTCGTTCGACGCATTCGCAGAAGACATCAGCCGGTTTGACCTCCATCACCTTCTCGGCAATCCGGAGTTTCTGCGCCTGTTCGCAGGAGCCTATGTCGAAGCCGATGGTCACCTTCCCTCACGCTCAGACGTCTTCACTCTGGCAATCGAACACCTAGCCAGGGAAGCGAACCCAAACGTGGTCACCGCAGGTGCGCCCGCCCGGCACAGACGGATATCTTGGGCAAACGAGATCTTCGCAAAACTGCTCCTGTCAGGAGCAGACGGTGTCGCAGTCGGAGACATCGCCGAAGACGACCTGCATCCGCAATTTGAAACCATTGGGCTCGATGTTGACGGTCCGGCATCCACCCTATCAACTAAGCTCTTTCGGCCCGGAACCGCAGCCAATCAGCACGAACCTGTGCATAGGATCGTTGCCGAATATGGTGCGGCGCAGCACTTGGTTGGTCTCATCGATGACCCTGCTGCGCGGCTTAATCTATCTCGCTCCATGGCGCTCATCGCCCCGAACGGCGTGGTTCGCGACGACCTGCGAGGTCTTCTTGGATGGATGGCGGCGCTTGGATCGCAGGCGGTTCAGGACGCCGCCATCGAACTCGATGCCTACGCGGTTTTGTCGAATGGCGATCCGTCCAGACTGACATCGGCCTCACGCATTTTGCTCCTTGACGCGCTCGCAGAGCTGAATGCAGACGACCCCTACTTTCGGCGAAGCGACAGATGGCGCACGTTTCGCGCATCGGGCTTCTTCACGCCAGATATACTGGAAGCACTTCGGCCAATCCTTGCCCAAGAAGGTGACGGGCATCTGCGAGGGCTTTTACTCGAACTGCTGGTCGGTTCTCCGGTCGTGCGCGATCTGCGCACCGAGCTCGAAACGGTTCTATTTGATGCAGACGCAGGCATTGGTCCACGTCTCGATGTCCTATCCTGCGTCTTAAATGATAACGGCTACGACTCCACCGGTGCTCTTCGAAGGCTCATCGCCGACGGCACAGGCGACGCGCTGAGGCTGGCATCAGAAATTCTAATGTTTCTTGGGTTCAGAGCCCCTTATGATGAAGCCCTCGCCACTCTAGGAGCCGCAGCTTCGCTCTATCCGACCGAGAATGGGCGTCGTCGTTCGGGGACCTTTGAAGAGCGGTACTTCCTGAAGCGTCTTACGCGTTCGCTTGATCAGGCGACCTGTGTCCGGCTGCTCGATGATCTGACAGCAGAATTGCAGTGCACATGCGGCAACGACCGACATGCCTGCCATTGCCGGGATGGCGTGAGCAAGATTGTCGGAATGCTCCTCGACCGCTATTTCGAGCTGTCTCCAGGTCCCTACGACCCGGACCAAATCTGGGGTTGGGTCCGCAGTCTGCATTACCACAATCAGTTGGGTACGGGGCAAAGCCGCGCGGTCGAAGTGCTACAGAGAGACGACAACTTGAGGCGGGCGCTGCATGAGCGTGCCTTCGCAGGGCTCACCGACCGAGACCAGATATTCAATGTGCTGTTCGATGTGATCGGACACTATGGGCACTCAGGCTTGAGTTTGTGTGAAGGCGACGACCGCCATCTGGTGGACCTCGCTTTTCAGAACGACAATTCGGCATTGTGGGGTCGTTTCGTGAGCGGCCACCGCTACTATGGGGAAACGTCAACCCGGGGCCCTGACGATTTTCGGCGCTACTGCCGCGAACAGGCGCTTGAGAAGCCTGCGTTCATGAGAGAATGGGCTTGGATGAACCGTGCAAGGAGAGAGAGTTGGCGGGAACAACGACCTAGGCGTTATAGATTCGAGGCGAGTCGCCAACGACGCGAGCGGCGGATCGAGGCGGCAAACACGGCGTTCTTTTTCGAAAACAGGGACTCAATTGAACGTGGCGAAAACGTTGGGTGGACCCAAAGTGTTGCCCGGGCCTACCTTATTCAACCCGACAACCTGCCTAGGGTGACCCATGGTTTGTTCGATCCGGAAACCACCCTCCGTCAATGCCTTGTAAGCCTTTCCGATCGCTGCCCAACGATTAGAGAAGTTGGTTCGGGAGATGCCAGAGCTCGGGTTCAGATCTTTCTTGCCGGTGCTCTCGCCGAATATCGGGCTTCTGGCACGCTGGATGCGGTGGCGCCGGAGGTTTTGCTTGCAATACTTCCGGACACTGGCGGCTATAACACCTATGAAGAAGGCGAGCACGAAGCGTTTCATGCCGAAGTGCAGCGACAGGTCCAGCTCTCTCCAGAAGAAAGCGAAGCCTATGCCCGGGCGTATCTTGAACCTGCGCTAGAAGCGTCTAGCGAGTTTTGTGATCTTCACATCCTCCACCGCGAGTCTGTGCTCAGTCATCTTAGGGCCACACTTCCGCTCGAATGGCTTCAGCGATTTCCTGAGCTCCCGATCCAAACCCTCGAGTCTTTATTCGATATGGCTGCGAGTTTTGGGGATCGCGACGCCCTCTTGGCACTTATCCGTGACCGCTGTGTTATCCTGGACAGAGGGGTTTTGCCTCACAGGCTCGAAGAGCAGCGCCAATTCTGGTTCTTGCGCGATTTCTGGTTTGCCGATGACATCAATCCGGAGGTCTGGGCCTACATGGCTCGTAATCCAGACCTTGTCTTTTGGTTGGAGCACCGTCGGGACCGCGGTCGAGACGGGGACGGAATTTGGTCGACGTTGTCCGCCGTAAAGATTGAACGGATACAGCTTTCCTATCGGCCTCATTGGCCTGTCGTCCCTCTTCCATCGAGCTGGGGCACCGGCAGCCCGAGAGGCGAGACGGCCTATCGCTTCCTCCGAGATTGCGTTTGGCAAATCGGTCGTGATGAGCCGAACGCTGCTTTGCCGGTTATCGAGAGACTTCTCGCACAAGACATCATGGCTCCCTCCTACAATGATCTTCGCAGCATCCGAGCAGAGCTTCGCCGCAGATCGGCAATGGCGACAACGCGTCCGGGACCGGCCGAAGTCGCACGCTTTATCGACGCAGGCTTGCCAGCCAGTGTCGAGCAAGCGCGCACTCTGGTTATGGAGCTCTTCCAAGAGCTGCAGAGAGATGTTCTGGCGGGTCACACCGGGCTCAGAGACCAGTTTTACGACGGCGGTGTTCGGCTGAATGAAATCCGGGGAATGGCGCGCGTCGCGGCATGGCTGCGACCTCGCTTGGCACCTATGGATATCCACGACGTGGTGGAGCATCAGCTCGAAGAGCGAAACAGGTGTGATCTCACAGCCACGCGCATGGTCAATGGTGCCCCGCGGATGCTCGTCATTGAGGGCAAAGGCCAATGGCACCGAGATCTATTTGGGGCAGCTGCTACGCAATTGGCGGATCGTTACGCCATGCATCCGGACGCTGATGAACAGGGTATTTACCTTGTTCTTTGGTATGGTCCCGGAGAGGTTGTTGCCGGATCAAGCCGTCACGGTTTTCAGTCTGCCGAAGACCTTCGGGCTGCGATCAAAACGCAATTGCCGGATGACTTGCGTGGCCGCATAGATGTGTATGTGCTCGATGTCTCGCCTGCAAGCGACATACCCGCTTGAGCTAGCCAACAAGGCCGAGAACGGCGGCCACTGAATGTCCACTTCTGCAGTCAGCTGCTATGTCTGTCGCAACTGCAGCTAACGGCAGCTTCCCGCCCTCTGTGCAGAAGCTAGAGGTCGAATAGCAGAATAAGTTCGATTTCTTACCCCCTACGCTGCCTGGCTGATGCCGCCAGTTTAGACTCCGGGTTTTAATAGTCTGCGCCCTGCCGGGTATCCCAGAGACGCAGAATTTCTATCTGAGTGGGCATTACACGATAGATTAGCGTAAATGGGGTTCGCGGTACTGAAAGCTCCCGTACGTCTTGGCGTGTGTCACTTGGGTGACCTGCATACGGGTTTGCTGCAAGAGTAAGCTGAATGGCTTTGAGCTGTGCTCGTGCCTTTTCGCTGCCTTCAGGAAAAACAGACGTGTAGTAGTAGCGGAACCATTGAATGTCCCGGGCCGTATCTTCGAGAAATACAATTTTCATTGGCTATTGGATTGCCCGCTTGCGACCGGAGCAGAGAGCTCATTCTCGGTATCCCAGCTGTCTATCCAGGCATTCATTTCGTCTGCCGTGATGAACTTACCTAGATCTGCTTTTTCGACAGCTGCATCAATGGCTGCTCGCTTTGCGGCCTTGGATTCCAACATCATTCTAATTGCTCGTACAGCGAGCTGCGCAGGCGGCCGATCTTCTATCGCAGCTTCTCGTTCCAGAGACTTTCTCAAGTCTTCATCAAGACGGATTGAATATGGGCTGGTTCTCATCGCAATCACCTGTTTCCGCTGTGTAGTACAATGTAATACATCCGCATTCTATTCACAATAGATCGATGGGATGAACTTCATCTGTTGCTCTGAACTCATAAGCGAGATGGGAATTCATAAGTACGGCCTGCTCGTCCGCGGTTATTTTGAGTTTTGCGCCAACAATGCGGTTGGCTGCATGTCTCCCCGATCGATCTTTGACATCAGAGAAATCAGATAAGCCCCTGGAGACTGTATGTTCTCAGCACGCTGAAAGATGTACCCGAGAACGATGAAGCGAATAGCTGGGCCAAACGTTGATTTCATTGCATACCAGGTTTGGCCAAGCCGTAGATACTCGGCGATATCATCCATAAGCCGATCACAGTGGTGCTGATCTTTTGCAAAGCGTAGCTCTGAGCATAGCCGTGGAAAACTGCGCTCCATTTGGTCTGGAGAAACTTGAATCTGATAAAGTTTTTCTTTCTTAACTTCCGGATTCAAAGAGTCCTCTTTGTGCCCCTCAATTTCATTGTCACTGTCCCTCAAATTTTCTGTATCTGTCTGTGTTACTTCTGAGATTTCCACAGAGATTTCTGCCAATAGCTCGCAGAGTACATTCGCATCTGGTTTGCGACGCAGAGCATTGCGGACGGTGGTCATCAAATCAGAGATCGCGGTGTCATTTGCTACGAGGTCCCTAAGGCGCGCCAGAGCGGCGGAAACCTTGTCGCGGAGTACAGTGAACTCGAGAACGCGATCAGCATGCCGCTGGGCTTCTTGGATGAACTCAGCGTGCCGTTCACACAAAGGCATTATGGAGAGCCCAGTTGCAGTGACCACCCTGCCCTGTCGATCCCGGCGCGCCCATCTCTTGCCGTTTGCGCTCATTACGCGGCGGATAAGTCCAAGCTCAACCAGCGTCGAGATATGACGCTCAACTGTCTGCACGCTGACATGGGTTCGTTTGGCGATCGCCGCGTTGGAAGCGAAGCAGATGTGATGATCATCTTGGTCCGCAGTAATCTGATCACCGCCCACAAAAGAAATCATGGCTCTCAGGACATTGAGAGTTGTGGATTTCAACCCAAGAGGTTCTCTGGCCTCTTCAACGGCGCGAAGAAGTATCCATTTTTTGGGCGTACTACTCCCCTGCCCTGCCGTCCCCGACAAGTTTGCTCCATTTGGAGCCAATGCTGCTACTGTTTTCATGATTATCTATCGGCAGACAAAAATTACCCGTTCGCTCAAGAGCGTTTTTTCTTGTGTGGCGATTCGGGTGCTGCTAGATTCTAGGTGTCTAATCTAAGAATTGCGCTTTGCGCAGCAGCCCTCGAAGCTCCGGTTTCGGGGGTTTTGTTTGTTTGCCTTCCTCCTTTCTGCTCGTCCTCAGTTCTTTTTCTCGGCGTTTACAGCTGTAAACTCAGCGTGTGAGCGCTTGATGATTTCAGCCATGTTTTTGTCCAACCAGCTAGCGAAGTCAGCGTTAGCTCCGGTCCTTTTGACCGAAACAGTTAGTGATCCGTTGGTGGATTTGATTGTAACTCCTTCAATTGGGCTGACTTCGGCTGCACTTTCTCTTTGTCGTGCACCACGTTTGGCAGCTGCTTTTAGGAGCATTTCCAGCCGATCATCTGACGACATTGATGGCTCAATGGTTGCAAGCAGGTTTGCCGCTTCATCTCCCGCCAGCTTGCCTGCAACGAAGTGTTCTGCAAGCATGGTCCATTTTGGGCGGCCTGATTTTGGGGCTGCGCCGATCATGTCACCAATCTTTGCAGGAACATGTTGCGTAACTTTTGTCAGGTGAGACAGCCCTGATTTCGAAAGGTTCAATACTTGCCGCACCGTTGCAGAGTCATGCCCGGAAGTCAGGATCGCCTCGGCGAAACGTGCTTTCTCGTAGAAGGAAAGATTGCGCCTCGCAGCATTCTCAAGCCCCTTGGCGAGTAGCGCCGAGGCATCGTCGATATCCTGAACATTGGCGCGGACCTTAATGCCAAGTTCACGACAGGCTTTCAGCCGCCTCCTCCCATAAATTGCCTCGTATCGACCGTCGGATTTCGATTTTCTGACAAGAATGGGAACTTGTTGGCCGCCGTCTCGGATACTCGATATCAAGCTTTCAAAGCTATCGTCTTCTTCGTCAGTGTTTACAGCTGTAAACTCACCAAGCCTATCGGCTGGCCCCCAATCGTCGATCAGAGCAGGGTCAATTTCCCTGATTGCAGCCAGAGAGCCTTGAAGCGCACCAAGTGCAGGGGCATTGGGTTTTGGGGTTTTGTCGATGGCCTTGGGGCTAGAGCGCGCGATGGTGTTTGCGATCCCTGACATCTCCTGAAGCGATTTTCTAGCCATTAGCTGCGTCCCCACGCTTGATGGATCATTTGCTCTACCTCGGAGCCGATCGCATCCATTGAGTTCTTTGCCCGATCATAAGTTGCGCGTGTCATTTCCGACCGCACGACCTCGTAAATTGATTGTTTGAGCATTGTGGCGTCACTGATTGCAGTGCTTTTGAGGGCCGTAGCTGACATAACGCGATCCTGAAACAGTGCTCGCATGAACGAAGCCAGTTGTTGAGACGGCACGTCTGTCGGCTCGTCACGCGTTATCAGGAACTTGAAGTTATCGTATTCGAGCGTAGCGCCAGCATCTTCAATGACTGCCATGTAAGCACCAGCGAGTTCGAGGAATTGAGCCGTCGAAGACACGTCCAGCATCGAAGGTGTCAGTGGCACAAGCAATGAACTAGCGGCGGCCATCCCGGCTATTGTCAAGAATCCGAGTTGAGGTGGGCTATCAATCAGAACTAGGTCAAAATCGCCTTCTACCTGGGCCAAGGCATTCCGTATTCTCGTAAAGAACGGATGGTCCGGGTTGGAGTGAACGGCAGATTCTGTCTCAAACTCGGAAAGAACAAGCCGAGACGGTGCCACAGACAGACCGGGGAAGTATGTCGGAAGCACAACGTCCGCCATATCTACCGGATCTTCATACCGAATAGCATCGTAGATCGTCAGTCCGTCAAACTCAATTTCCGGGCTGATGCCGCACATGGATGTAAGCGAGCCTTGTGGATCCAGGTCAACGGCCAATACACGGTAACCGCGAAGCGCAAAATAATGGGCCAGGTGAATTGTTGTGGTGCTTTTGCTGCTGCCACCTTTGAAGTTCATCAACTGCCAGACTTGGAGTTTCTCTCCTTCAGTCCGACGAGGGATATAGCGCCCCTTTTTGCGAGAGGTTTTCTCAAGCGTTTCGCGAGCCTCCCAAAGCTCATGGGCGGTATAGTAGCGTCGACCGCTACGCACGTCTTTTGGTTCAGGAATCGTTCCTTCTGCGTGGACCTTACGCATGAATTGACCTGAGACACCTAAGAGTTCGGCCGCTTCTGGGGCTGCAAAGTTGCGTAGTGATTTGGTGTTGTCAGGGGCAAATGCCGCAAGAAGATGTTCCCGGATGGCCGAGTTTAATCTCTCAGAAATTTCCGTGGCGAGAGCCGATGGTCGTTCTGCCGTAAGTGGTGTCACGGGAATCATGTAGTTGCCTCAAATTAAAGAATGTGGTCATTTTTGCGCCACTTGAGACAAACAGGCGTGATTCATTGTCCTAAGTCAAGGATTTTCGCTTATATTGTGGGTTCTACAAAGCTGTGAACTACATACGCTTTGCATCAAAGCAAAGTGGTTTACAGCTGTAAACCTCGTTGAAGCGGTTCCCGGGCTTTTATAGCTGATGAAGTTCTGCTGTGCAAAAAGTAGGCATACACACAAAACTCTTCCGAATGCTCCGCCTCGAGTTGAGCTTTTCATAACGAGCAGTTGGCACAAAAGAAGAAACGGCTTGCGCACCAAGACAAGAAATAGGGAAGGGCAGGGGGCCAATTGAGCTGATTGCGTATTTCCTCACCCCAACAGGTCCGTTGCCGGGTTTTCTGCGATATCGACGTCGTCATAGTACTTCTGCGCCTGGGCCATGGAGCGGTGTAGCGAGAGGCGCATGGCAGCTTGGATTGGTGCGCCGTCCAGTGCGGCTTGGGTTAGGAACCCAGAACGCAGACCGTGCGGCGAGGCGAAGTCCTCCGGCAACCCCGCCAACTGGAGGCGATGTTTGACGATCTGATAGATAGCGTCCGGCGAAAGCCGACGTTTCAGCACACGATCCGCTTTTGAGACTGGTCTGAACAGTGGCCCGTTCTTAATCTGTCCAACCTCCATCCAATGGACCAGCGCCTGGGCCGCGCGGCCTTTCAGCACCAGCCGCGGCGTTTCACCTTTGGTTGTCGTCTTGGTCTCCAGAAGTGAAATCCAAACCAGGCTTTTCTCGTCGAACTCCTTCAGCGAGACGTCTTCAAACATCAACCCGGTGATCTCCGAGCGCCGTCTACCACCAGAAGCCCAACCCAGCATCAAGATGGCGCGGTCGCGGCAATCCCGCCGGGACCCCCGACAGGTGGACAGCAACTGCTCGAGCACATCGCGGGTAATCGGGTGCTGCGATTTTGGGGCAGGGGGCCGGGCTGCAGCCCGGCGCGCCTTGGCACGGGCCTGCTTCACCTGCGGCGCCCCGAAAGGGCTGGTCAGGTTCTTCATTCGATGAAAGGCAAGCCAGGAGGCGATGCGCCGGTCCAGCGTCGAAGGGGCAGGGCAGGCGAGGGACTTGCGCAGCCCCTGAGCAATTAGCGCTTCTGCGGTTTCGCGCGCCACATCCGTTTCTGGTGCGTCATTCAGATCGCGGGCGTGATCGAGAATGAAGGCGAGGGCGGTGGCCTCAGATTCCGGCCAGTCCAGCGTCGCTGCGAACCGCGCGGACTTCCAGGCGGTGACATAAAGTAAATCCCGTTCATATGCCCGCAGCGTGTTTTCCGGTGTGCCGCGCACATAAAGATCAGTGAGCGCCTCCTGATCTGTTTCCGAGAGGGCAGGGGCGGCGGCGGGGAGGTATGGGGCAGGGGGCTTCATGTGTCGATTTTCCCTAACCTGTAGACTGTTCTTGCTTGTTTTCACCATGTTTCATGGTTGGCCTTACGCTGAGTTGTTCCTTTAAGTGTAGATGCGGACCAGATTTGTGCCGGTATTTGTTTACAAAATTGCAGGTTACTGTGCTGCATCTAATATGGTTTGCTGCCGGATCGGGGCAGGGGTCTACGGGTTACGGACCAATGCCGTCGCGAGTCCATTGGTTAAGGAAAACCGACACTTCATGGCCCGCATTCTGCGCCCATTCCCCGGTAAAATCAATCAAGCATGATAAGGGGTACTTATTGGACATAGCGGAGACCAGCGAAGCGGGGCGGTTTCTACATCATATTGTGGACGAAAGCGCCGTGGCGAGATAGTGTTGTAGCATGACATACGCCCGCAACGACTTCGAGAGCCTACCCCGGGTGCCGGCCTGGGTCACTTCTGCACGGCCCGAAACCCCAGAAGATGTGGCGTTTTTGTCGGGTGCGGCGCTCAGCCATCTGCATCTGGTGTTGAGCCAGCACAAGGTCCCCCAGACCTTGCTGCGCGAACGTCTGGCACTGCGCGCGGCTGAGGCCTGCGTAGCACGTACAGGAAGACTAGAAAGGGCAAGGGAGTTGCGGGACGCGATTGCGTTCCTGCAACCGGGCGACAGTCCCGGCCCGGCGGGAGAAACCTACCTTTCCTGGCGCCGCGCGGTGGAACGACCGGTCTCGGTCAAAGCTCTGAACCGGGCTTTGCCCAGGATCGAGGCGGGGCGGCTCGCTGAGTGGCTGGATGCGGGGCAGGGGACGCCAGTGGCTTGGGCCGCCGCGGTGTTGGAAACCGTTTTGACTGAGGCGCCGCGACAGGATGTGCCGGCGTTGATCCTTGCGGACACGGCGTTGGCACAAGCGCTCGGTTGGAAGCAAATTGTGCCTTTGCTGGCTGCGGGCCTGAAACGCGCCGACCTACACAAACGGGACGACGCGTTGCAGCTGGCCTGCCATCGTGCCGTGACGACATCCGCCATCGAGGCTTCACGCCTGGCGGTAGACCTAGTGCGCCGGACTGCACATTTGAAAGCGGTTGCGCCTAAGCTCAGGGCCAAGGGGGCCGGGGAGGCCGTTGACATGTTCTTGAGCCGCGATGCCGTGGCCCCTTCAGCCTTGCCCTTGCCGGATCGCGCCGCGCGGCGTTTGTGCGATCGGCTGGTTGATCTCGGCGCGGTCCATGAACTTACGGATCGCGATACCTTCCGGCTCTACGGGGTGTAGCGATGGCCAAGGACCAATGCCGAACCCGACCTAGATAGAGAGCTCGAGGAATTGCCCACTGAGTTGCGCTGGCGCGAATGGATGCGCCGGATCGAAGCGGTGCTGTTTGCCAGTGCCTCGCCAGTATCACGCGAGGATCTGGCGCGTGTGGTGGGGCAGGGGGCTTCGGTCGATCTGTTGGTCGAGGATCTCGCCGCTGATCTGGAAGGTCGCGCCTTTGAGATCGCCGAGGGCTCCGGCGGTTGGGTGTTCAGAACGCGGGCCAGCTATGCCCCTGCGATCCGCGCCGCGGCAGATGTGGGTGATCAGGTTCTGGACCTCAGCGAGTTCGATGTCGCGGTACTGGCGGCGATCGCATATCACCAGCCGGTCGCCCGCGACGGCCTGAAGGACATCTTCGGCAAAGAGATCAGCCGCGATCTGATCGGCCGGCTGCATGCGCGCGGCTTGATCGGGACTGGACCGCGCGCTCCCAAACGTGGGGCGCCATATACCTTTGTGACGACAGAGCAGTTCCTCGTCGCCTTTGGTCTCGAAAGCCTGCAAGATCTACCTGATCGCGAGCAGCTGCTGGATGCGGGCATGAAGTGCACCTTATAAGACTGACAAAAACGCCGATTTGTAAGCCGCGACTGTCATGAGCGTCTCAGGCATGTCCCGTTTGGGATATATCGCCACTGGTTTGTCGATCCTATCTTCGCCCCAAACTATGATTTCAAATGGGGCGATGTATGAAGGTCTTTTTTACCAAACGTCACCAAGAGCACAGGCCCCGGCACGAATTTACCGGTGGCGCGCTTATTCCCGCATTTGACTCGCCCGAGAGAGCAGATCTGATTGCGGATGCGCTGCAACAGGCGGGCGGGTTTCAGTTGACTGAGCCCAAAGACCACGGGACAGAACCTATTCTCGCGGTGCATGACAAAGACTATGTCGCCTTTCTGCAAACCGCCATGGATGTGTGGAAGACGGCGGGCATGATCGGGAGCCCGATGGCTTCGAATGTCGCAGGTCGCCCGAAAGGGGTGGAGCCGGAATCAATCGAGGGGCGTGTCGGGTATTTTGCCAATGCCTGTGATACGACCATTGACCGCGGAACATGGCAGGCAGCCTACGCCAGTGCCCAGGTAGCTGTCAGCGCAGCGCAATATGTCGGTTCGGGCAAGGCCAACACGGCCTTTGCGTTGTGTCGTCCTCCGGGCCATCATTGCGAGTCCGATCGCTTCGGGGGCTACTGCTATCTGAACAACGCGGCGATTGCCGCACAGAGCCTACGCGACATGGGGCTGTCGAGGGTCGGCATACTTGATCTGGATTTCCACCATGGCAATGGCACCCAAGAGATTTTCTGGGCGCGCAACGATGTCTGGTACGGGTCAGTGCACGGTGATCCACGTCATTGCTATCCGTTTTTCGCCGGGCACGCCGATGAGCGCGGAGGCGGTGAAGGGGTTGGCAGCACGCTCAATCTCCCGTTACCGCCGGGAAGTAAGAATGATGCCTGGCTGTCTGCGGTGGCGCAGTTGATTTGGTCCCTCGGGGATTTTGAGGCCGAGGCGGTTGTCGTCTCTCTGGGTGTGGACCCTCATCATGACGATCCACAATCCTTTTTCGACGTCACCGAGAGAGGCTTTGGCCGGGCCGCCAATTTCTTGCGCGATGCGGGCATCCCGAGTGTGGTGGTGATGGAGGGTGGATATTGCGCCGACGCACTGGCTCCCTCGGTGCTGGCTTTTCTTGACGGGTTGGCCCCGCGGTCGGACAAGCAGGGAGAACCCACATGAAAGACATATGCAATTTCGAGATCGAGCACTTTCTGTCGGCGATGATCTGTATCCCGAGCTGCGACCCACCAGGGGGAGAGCTGGAAGTTGCCAAACTTGTGTATAGCCAACTGCAGGCGCTGGGGATCGAGGCAGAGTTTGACGAGTTCGCGCCGGGTCGCGCCAATGTTGTAGGGCGGATTGCCGGTGCCGGGACCAAACCCCCGCTTGTGTTCTCGGCGCATATGGACACGGTTCCCGAGGGGCAGCAACCCTGGAGCTTTCCGCCCTTTGCCGGAGATACTTTTGACGGCATGATCCGGGGGCGTGGGGCCTCGGATATGAAAAGCGCAATTGCCGCCTTTATTGGCGCGGCCCACCAGCTTTCCATGTCGCAAACGCCCCTGGCGGGGGACATCCTGCTGGCCTTTACAGCGGGCGAAAGCGCTAACTGCATTGGTGCACGGCGCCTGGTCGAGCAGGGTTTTCAATCTCGGATCGGGGCGTTCTTGTGTGGAGAGCCGAGCTCTCTGGACCTGATCGTGGTCGAAAAGGCCATTTTGTGGCTGCGGGCCGAGGCCAAAGGCACATTGGGCCATGTATCCGGCGCGGCGGGGGTCAATGCAATCGACTTGATGACCCAGTTCCTGCCCAAGCTCAACGCGCTGGAGCTGGACCTGCCGTCGCATCCGCTTTTGACGCCGCCATCGATCAGCGTCGGGCGTATCATGGGTGGCTCTGCGGTCAACCTGACACCGGATAAATGCCTCGCTGAGATCGACGTCCGGTTTGGCCCGGGGATCTCGCCAGAGCAGGTGATTGCGCAGATAATGCCCCTCTTGCCCGAGAAGGTATCTCTGGAGGTGATGGATTTCAAACCGGCTGTCGAAGAGAACCCGAACAGCGGGTTTGTCGAGCTGTGCAAACAGGCCTGTCTGGCCGAAAACGGCCACCTACCAAAGGTTCTTGGGGTGTCATACTACAGTGATGGGGCGATCTTGCTGGATGGCCTAGACGTGCCCTTTGCCATTCTTGGGCCGGGGCTGTTGGGTATGAGCGGCCAGCCGGACGAGCTGATCCCGGTTGAAAACCTGCACAAGGCCGTGCGGATCTACACGCAGATCGCGCAGGAATGGCTGCAGCCATGACGCGCGCCCTCCCCCCCCTGATTGGGCTGACCGCCGATCACGAACCCCGCTCAAAAGGGGAAAGCGAGGCAGAGTATGTCTTGCGCAGCAATTATTGCAGCGCCATTGCGCAGGCCGGAGGCATGCCGGTTCTGCTGCCTTATGAGACACAGGATGTCACCGCCCTGATGGCGCGGCTAGATGGCATCGTCGTCACCGGAGGCATGTTTGACATCCCGCCAGAATATTATGGGCAACCCGGCACTCCTGGCCTGACCCTGAAAGCCCATCGGACAGCGTTCGAACGCGCGCTGATGACCGAGGCGTTGCAGCGGGATCTGCCGGTGCTGGGGATCTGTAATGGCATGCAGCTGCTGGCGGTCTGTTGTGGTGGCACCCTGGTGGCCGATATACTGCGGGATGTTCCCGGTGGGATCGAACATCTGCCGCAAGACCCGCCAATTGAAGTTGCCCATCAGATCGAATTTGTGGCGTCGAGCCTATTTGATCGGATCACGGATCGGCGCGAGGCCTGGGTTAACAGCCTGCACCGTCAGGCTGTGCGTGCATGCGACAACTATCGGGTGGCCGCCCGCTGCGTGGATGATGGGGTGATCGAGGCCATCGAAGTTCCAGGCAAGCGCTTTGCTATTGGGGTGCAATGGCACCCGGAATACCAATTAGGCGCGCTGGACAAAGCCATTCTGCGGGCCTTTGTTAGCGCATCAATCGAGGGCAGATCATGAGCATATCCGCCGTTCCGATTTCTGTGCCGCTTGCGGATACGAGCAGTACCCTTCGCATAGGCTTGGTCGTTCTGGCCAGCGATCCAACCATTGAAAGCAGCTTTCGCCGGATGCTGGCACCCCATGGTGGCATTGAGCTTTTTGTGAACCGAATTGCCTTTGATGGTGAAATTTCGGTCGAGAGGCTGCGGGCAATGGAGGACGACATCCGCGCCTGTGCGGCAGACATCCTGCCGGGACGTCCGCTTGATATTTTGCTTTATGGGTGCACCTCTGCGTCGGCGGCTATTGGGGATCAGCGCGTGCTGGCGCTGTTGAGAGAAGCCAAACCGGAAGCTAAGGCGGTCGCCACGCCGGTGACGGGTTTGCTGGCGGCAACCACGGTGCTGAAGCTGCGCCGGATCTCTGTGCTGACCCCTTATACCCCATCCGTTTCTGAGATGTTGGGTGCCTATATCGAAGGTCTCGGCCTCAAGGTGACGGCCCTGCATTGCCTGGGATTGGTTGAGGATTGGGATAATGGGCGGGTCACACCGGACAGTCTGTGTGATCTTGCCTCTGGTCTGGATCACGCCGGGGCGGATGCGGTGTTTCTTTCCTGCACGGCGCTGCAAGGGGCAGAGGCGGCAGCCAGGCTGGAGGCGCGGATCGGGATGCCGGTCATCACCAGCAACCAGGCGCTGTTATGGCATGGGCTGCGCGCGGCGGGGCAACAATTGAAGATCCAGGGCTTTGGGCGTTTGATGGACACCTAGGCCCGCCTAGGTTCGCTTCACAAAAGGACAATACGATGGTGCAAAACGTTGAACTTGATGAACCTTTGTTCGAACATCTGGGCACATTCCTCGGTGTCCCGGCTTGGTCTCAGCAGGTCCGCTCGGATGTCGTCATACAAGGGATCCCCTTTGACCTGACCACACCAGGGCGGCCCGGCGCACGGTTCGGGCCCGGTGCTATTCGGCTGGCGTCGGCCAATCTTAGGTGGGATCGGCCGCGGTGGCCCTGGTCGTTTGACGTGACCGAAAAACTGGCGCTTTCAGACACCGGCGACATTCAGAACCAGACAGGAATGCCGCAAACCATGGTGTCGCGGGTAGAGGCCAGAACCACACAATTGCTGCAAAGCGGCGCGCGGGTGCTGTCGCTGGGTGGCGATCACTATGTCTCACTGCCGTTGTTGCGGGCCCATGCTGCACAACATGGCAGAATGGCACTACTGCATTTTGACAGCCATACAGACACCTACGACGGCCCGGAGTTTGACAATGGGACACCCTTTCACTTTGCCGCAAAAGAAGGGTTGATCGACCCCGAGCATTCCATTCAGATCGGTATTCGGACCGTCTATGATCCGCAAGATTATCCCTACACCGTTCTTGACGCCGATTGGTGCTGTAACAATGGCCCGCAAGAGGTGTTGGCCCGAATCCGCGCGGTGATCGGCGACCGGCCCACCTATCTGACGTTCGATATTGACGGTCTCGATCCGGCCTATGCGCCGGGAACGGGCACACCTGTTGCCGGAGGGTTCTCTACCAATTTTGCGTTGCAGGTTATGCGCGGGCTGGTTGGTCTCGACATTGTTGGCATGGACCTTGTTGAAGTGTCTCCGCCCTATGATCCAACCGGCATCACCTCTTTGGCGGCGGCCACCCTGGCGCTGGAGATGCTGCACGTCTGGGCGGCAAATGCCTCATAAAGTTTCCAGGTTCAAAAGCTGTTCGATGAAAATCCCGCAAAGCTCACTTTGTGAGGAAACGTCCAGCTTTTGATAGACTTTTTTGATGTGGTTTCGGGCCGTGCCGTAAGAGATGTCAAGAAGCCCGCCGATTTCGCGCGCGTTGAACCCCTTGAGCATCAAATTGCAGACTTCCTTTTCACGGGAGGTCAAATGTTCAGCCTGAAAGGTCGCCAGAACCGTCTCGATCTGGGCGTGTTTTCGGCTGCGGTTGCTGCGCGCGTCCGGGTGTTGCTGCGCTGTCTCGTGCCAGACACGGGTTGCAAAGTTCTCAACAACCGGTGCGACACTCTCAAGAACGGTAAGGTGATAACGCTCATAGGTTGATCGATCGGGCAAGGCCACAGCGCGGGAAAAACAGACAAGCGACCGCGTGTCCGCATCTATATCCGTGACCAGCCCGACCTCTTCCATGGGTCCAAAAATTTCCTGATCATAAGACAGGTAGGCTTCGATTTCGGACAGGTCCTCGGGTGAAATATCCTTTTTCAGGTAGCTTCCCGGCGGGTCCCCATTGAGAAAAGAAGTATAAAACGGGTCCAGAAGATATGGCCCATCCGCATAGCGATCCTGCCGCGTCTCGGCGTCAAAGTAATCAAACATGATCGGCACTTCGCCCTGCCGGAAAAAGATCACATACCAGGTGTCGGCATCGAACAGGGCGGCCAGGCCAATCGCGATTTCGCGGATCGCGGCAGACGAGGACTCGGCCTGCATTCCCTTGACGACGGCTTCGCTCCAGAGGCGGTATCCCGCCCCCCATTCCCGCGCAGTGCGGCGCCCGATGGGCGGCGGGACGAGTATGGGAAAATCGGTCATTTGTGCGCTGCAGTCCATTTGGGTGTCACATCCTAAAGCATGCCGGTCAGGCCTGCAAAAAGTATGTCCCAATTGGGACATGGCCTATTTCCTTGGTCTTCGCCACCGTTGGACACAGCAATCGAAGGCGGTTTTCGCTTCGATTACATGTAGCGCCCAACCAACCGGGGCATAGCAACAGGGACGAAAAATGAACAAGTCAAACGGGATAAGAACCACCATCTTTGGGGCAAGCGCCGCCCTGGCGATGGTTGCAGGTGCAGCAGATGCGGCGGATACAAATCAGCCGATCTCGATCGCGACAATCGACAGTTCGGATGCGGATTTTATCGCCCACGTCTATGGCGGGCTGCTGCAGCGTTTCGGGTTCAACGTCGAGTATCTGCGGATTGACTATACGGCGATGATCCCGGCGCTTGAAACCGGTGATCTGGATGTGTCCACCTCGATCTGGGACACCACGACATGGCCTGCAGTTGCCAATGCAATGGCGGATCATACGGCAGTTGTTTACGGGTCGACCGGTGTCGCCGTGAAAGAAGGCTGGTGGTACCCGAAGTACCTGGAAGATGTCTGCCCGGGTCTCCCCGATTACACCGCACTTCAGGCGCCCGACTGTGTGGCCGCGCTGACGACCGCAGAAACTGCGCCGCGAGGTCGGTTCATTGATGCGCCGGCGGATTGGGAAACCGATTCCGCCAAGAGAATGAAGGCGCTGAACCTCGATTATGAAGTTATCAATTCCGGCTCGACGGTGACGATGATTGCGTCGCTACGCGCTGCGGTCGACCGCAAGGAGCCAATTTTTGGATTTGGCACGCTGCCGCATTGGTACTTTGCCGGAACGCCCGGGGATTTTGTGCAAATGCCGCCGAATGTGCCTGCGTGTTATGAGGATCCGACTGCTGGTCCGAACCCGGCTGCGACCTTTGATTGCGGGTTTTCCGTCGGGTTCATCTGGAAGATGGCCAACAATGATTTTGCAGGAAAATCGCCAGAGGCGGCGCGTCTGCTGCAGCTTTTGCAACTGGATGCCAACGACGTGGCCCTCGCCACTGGCAAAATCGAAAACGATGGCGTCCCGATCGAGCAGGTGGCCGCAGAATGGCTGGATGCCCATCAGGACACCTGGAGCAGCTGGCCGATCAACTAAACCCGCCTTGTGACCCTTTGGTCTGCCTTTTTGGCAGACCATCCCAAACAAAAGATACCCCTCACATGACAAACTCCCCAATTGGCGACGACAGCGCCAACGCGATGCTGCGTTGCACCAACCTTTGGAAAATTTTTGGCAAAAACGGTGCCGAGGCATTGGCTGAACTGGGCCAGGATGCCCCGGACGCGGCCTTTCGCGATCGTGATCTGATCGTTGGTGCCCGCGCGGTGAATCTGCATGTGAACAAGGGCGAGATCTTTGTTGTCATGGGGTTGTCAGGGTCGGGCAAATCCACGCTGGTGCGCTGCATGACGCGCCTGCATCGCCCGACGGCGGGAACGCTGGAAATTGACGGCATGGACGTCACAAACCTGTCTGATCGAGAGCTGGTTGACCTGCGTCGCAAGAAAATCTCGATGGTGTTTCAGGACTTTGCTTTGCTGCCGCACCTGACCGTGCTGGGCAACGTGGCCTTTCCGTTAAAGGTGCAGGGGCTGGACCGCAAAACCCGTGAGATGCGCGCGCTTGAGATGATTGAGCTTGTCGGGTTGCAGGGCCGCGAGAATTACTTTCCGGACGAGTTGTCAGGCGGGCAACAGCAGCGCGTGGGCATCGCTCGAAGCCTGACGACCCGCCCGGAAGTCTGGTTTCTAGATGAACCGTTTTCGGCGCTTGATCCGTTGATCCGCCACGATATGCAGGCCGAGTTCCTGCGGTTGCAAACCAAGCTGCACAAAAGCATCGTCTTTATCACGCACGATTTTGAAGAGGCCGTGCGGCTGGCTGACCGGATTGCCATCATGAAAAACGGTCAGGTGATCCAGCAGGGGCGGCCCGAAGATTTGGTCTTGCGGCCGGCGGATGACTACGTGCGCGAATTCACGCAGAACATTCCCAAACAAAAGGTCCTGAGGGTCTCGGCCATCATGGGAATGCCGATTGAGAGCGCGGCAAGAGACACGGTTGTGCGAGCCGAGGCCACAATTGACCAGGTCGCCGCGCAGGTGCTGCAGGCAGATCACCCTATCGCCGTGGTGGATGCATCCGACCAGATCGTCGGGTCCATCCACCGGAACGCGTTAATCCCGATTATCACCTGAGGCCGCACGATGACCCCGCATTCCGAAAACAGTTTCTTTTTCAGTCGTCGTAACCTGGTCCGTGCGATTGTCGCACTGTGCCTTGTGCTGGCCGCGTTCTGGGTTCCGCAAAAGGGGGGCATGTTTGATGTGTTCCCCAAGGCACAGACATTCGACATCGCGACGCCGCTTGGCGACTGGCTCAAACATGTGTCGCGCAAGGCGGAAATCGGGCCGGTCAAAGTCTCCGAGGTGACACGGATGATCGGCAGTCTGGTCTCCAAACCTTATGAGCTTCTGAAAGGGGTGTTTGCTTCGGGGTTCCGGATCTATCCCGAGGCGGGGGGGAAAATTGAATTACCGTCCTTGCCATGGATCGCGGTGACCGTGCTGTTTGTCATTCTGGCTCAGACATTCGGCGGGCGCCGGTTTGCGCTCGGGACAGGGGCGACATTCTTGTTTTTTGCGGTGTTCGGCATTTGGGAATCGGCCATGCTGACCCTGACCCTGGTGGTAGTTTCGGTTGCCTTCAGCACCGTCATCGGTCTGCTGCTTGGATTGCTTGGCTACAAGTACCCAGCCTGGGATCGGGCCTTGCAGCCGATCTACGACATCATGCAGACCCTGCCATTGTTTTCCTATCTTGTCCCGATGATCCTGTTTTTCGGGTTTGGGCCGGTGGCCTCTTTGATGGCGACGGTGGTGTTCTCTCTGCCGCCAATGGCGCGGGTGACAACACAGGCTCTGCGCGAGGTCAGCAGCAGCGTGCGCGAGTTTGGACATATTGCCGGATGCCTGCCCCGCCAGCTGGACTGGCAGGTGATGATCCCGGCCGCCCGCAAGAGCCTGCTGCTGGGTGTGAACCAGGTGATCATGCTGGCCCTTTCGGTTGTGGTTGTCGCCTCGCTGATCGGCGCTGGTGGCCTAGGGGGCGATGTGCTCAAGGCGCTGAAATCTCTGCGCATTGGCGATGCGATCATCGCCGGGAGCGCGGTGACACTGATGGCGATTGTGCTTGATCGGATGTCCTATGCGGTTGCGGTACGACGCCCCGTGCATCAGCCCACGACACAAAGCTGGGCCAAGCGCCACGTTGTGGCGCTGACAATTGCCGCGCTGACGCTGGCATTCATCCTGATGGCGCGTTTTTTCCCCGCGTTACAGAGCTACCCGGAAGCATGGCAAATTCGCGCCGGAGCCTTTGCAAACGATGCGGTCCGCTGGTTTTCCAACACCCATTATGACGAACTGAGCGGCCTGCGGGATGGGTTTATCATCTATCTTCTGAAACCGATGCGTCTGTTCCTGACCGGGCTGCCATGGGTTGGGGTCACGGTGGCGGTTGTGGTTGTTGGCTATCTGCTCAACGGGTGGCGGCTGGCGCTGCTGGGCGGGACAATCTACGCGCTGATCGCGGTGCTGGGATATTGGGACAAGGCGATGGTGTCGCTCTACCTTGTAGTGGTCTCTGTCGGGTTTGCGAGCGTTCTGGGCGTTGTTCTGGGGATTGTTGGCACGCTTTTCCGCCCACTGCGGGCAGGACTGATCCTGGCTGTCGACACGTTACAGACGATGCCGATGTTTGTGTATCTTATCCCGGTGGTCATGCTGTTCAGCCTTGGGGAATTCCCTGCCTTCCTTGCGATCGTGCTGTATGCGGTCACCCCGGCCATCCGCTATACGATTTCGGCGCTGGAGGGGGTTAAACCAACGTTGATCGAAGGCGCGCGCATGTCCGGGTGTACAGGTTGGCAGTTGCTGATGCTTGTGAAACTGCCGCTTGGGTTTCCGGTGATCCTGCTGGGGATAAACCAGGTGATCATGCTGGCCTTTGGTATGCTTGTGATCACCGCGCTGGTTGGCACGCGCGGGCTTGAGGAAACAACGCTTTCGGCCATCGCGCGGGTTGCCGCTGGCGACGGCCTTCTTGCCGGTCTTGCCATTGCTGGCATGGCAATTGTTTTTGACCGCTACATCCGCGCCGCAAGCGAGATCGCTGCCTATTACATGGGCGTCCCGCTCTCGCGCAAAGCTAACTGACAGGCATCTATCCCGGATGGGACATGGGTCTGTGAGGGCCGCCGTGCCAGTTGTCTCTCAACCGCTAAACGACACTACTACCGGAGCATCTCATGGGCGAGAACACCGAGGAATTTGACTTCATCATTGTGGGCGCTGGCTCTGCGGGATGTGTATTGGCCAACCGCCTTTCTGCGGACAAGGGCACCAGTGTCTTGTTGCTGGAAGCCGGAGGCTCGGACATCAACCCATTTGTGGCGGCCCCCGTGGGCGAAACGCAGCTTTTGGGGTCGGCCTATGACTGGGCCTTCAAAAGCGCACCACAAAGCGAACTTGGTGGCGCAAGGATGGAGCTTGCGCGCGGCAAATGTCTGGGCGGGTCTTCTTCGATCAATGGCCAACTCTATTTCCGCGGTATCGCTGAGGATTATGACGGCTGGGCAGCGCTTGGAAATACAGGCTGGAGCTTTGACGATGTGTTGCCGTTGTTCAAACGCATGGAAAACTGGATTGGCGGGGCAGATGCTTATCGCGGAGACCAGGGGCCTTTGCGCACGATCGGCAGCACCTATGACAATCCGCTGTTTGAGGCGTTCATACAGGCCGGAGAGCAAATGGGGCACCGGCGGATCGCGGATTTCAATGGCGCGGACTACGAAGGTTTTGGCCATTGCCAGCACACTCACTACCGGTTCCCCGTGCTGCGCTGCGCGACCTCCTATGCCTATCTTTTGCCAGAACGGTTCCGCCGCAACCTGAGCGTTCGAAAACATGCCGAAGTCAGCCGCGTCCTTATCGAGGATCGGGTTGCCAGGGGGGTTGAGTACCGGCGCAAAGGAACCACGCACAGGGTGATGGCCCGCAAAGAGGTGATCCTGAGCGCCGGCCCCTATCAATCGCCCAAGCTGTTGATGCTCTCGGGCATTGGCGATGCTGGGCACCTAAAAGACATGGGGGTTGAACCGGTTCTGGATTTGCCGGGTGTCGGGCAAAACCTGCAAGATCAGATTGGTTCATTTGTTCAGCATGACTGTACGCAGCCCATCACCTATTACAGCTATACCAACAAGCTGCGCGCGGCGGGCGCGGTGTTTCAGTGGCTGGCCTTGGGCCGGGGGCCGCTGACCTTGTTTCCCATGGCATCAAGCGCGATCCTGCGCGTCGCCCCAGACGCGCCGAGACCGGATGTGCAGTATTACATGTTCCCGGTTGCGGTGAACCCCCATAGCGAGGGGACATTTGAGCCACGGTCGCACGGCTACAACATTCATTGGGGGATCATTCAGCCCAAAAGCCGTGGCTTTGTACGCCTGAGCAGCGCTGATCCATTTGTCGATCCGGTGATTGATAACCGTTTCTTTTCGGATGAGGCCGACAAAGAGCTGAACCGTCTGGCCTTTCGCATGGCGCGCAAAATCCACGCGCAGGCCGCGTTGGCCCCCTATCGCGGAGCAGAAGTGGCGCCGGGGCCGCACTGTCAGAGCGATGCCGAAATTGACGCGCATTGTTCGCGTTACTTTGCAAACCACTATCACGCCTCGGGCACGTGCAAGATGGGGGTGGATGACCTGGCGGTGGTCGATCCCGAGCTGAAGGTGCGCGGCGTGGATCGTTTGCGGGTGATCGACAGTTCCATCATGCCGGTGGTCCCGACCGGCGGCCTGAACGCGCCGTCGATGATGGTTGGTGAAAAGGGCAGCGACATGTTGCTGCAAAGCTGGTGAGAAAGGGGAACGGCATGACAGATCCTGTTGCCAAATACTTGAATGCCCATGGGGTTGGAGCGGAAAGCCAGGCTTTGCTGCGGCGGGACGTCGGCCATTGGATCAATGGATGTCTTTCACGCGCCGGGTCACCGATCCCGGTAATCGAGCCCAGCACGGCAAGTGTTCTGAGCCATACCTACGAAGCCGGGCCCGCAATCGTGGATCAGGCCGTTGCTGCCGCGCGGGCCGGATTTGAGGACAACGCCTGGGCCGGAATGCGGCCACTTGACCGGCAACAGATGATCCTGGCTTTGGCGGATCTGGTCGAGGCCAACAAAGATGAGCTGGCCTTGATGGAATCCGTCGATGTCGGCAAATCGGTGGATCAGGCGCTTGCGGTGGATATCGCAGGGGCCGTGGATGTGCTGCGATACTTTGCCGGTTGGGCAGGCAAGATCAGCGGCAGAACTGCGCCGCTTTCAGCCTATGACAGGAGTTTCTTTGGGCTGACACTCAAAAAGCCGGTTGGAGTCGTGGCGGCCATTACGCCCTGGAACTTTCCGCTGCAAACCCTCGTCTGGAAATGCGCCGCAGCCTTTGCCACCGGCTGTACCGTGGTTGCCAAGCCAAGCGAAATTGCCCCGCTGAGCGCCTTGCGGTTTGCCGAGCTGACGCAGGAGGCGGGATTTCCGCCGGGGGTCTTTAACCTGGTCAATGGAACCGGGCCTGAAACCGGCGCTGCTCTGGTTGCACACAGGGATGTGCGCAAGATCACCTTTACCGGCTCGACAGAGGCCGGAAAGGTGATCGGGGCGTCGGCGTTGGGCACGATGAAACGCCTGACGCTGGAGCTTGGAGGCAAGTCTCCGGTCCTTGTGACGGGCACGGCCGATCTGGATCAGGCGGTAGACGGTGTTATCAACGGCATTTTCTTCAATGCGGGTCAGGTCTGTGATGCCGGGTCCCGGGTGATTGTAGCAGATGAGATATATGACGCGTTTACAGATCGCTTGGTGCAGAAGGTGAGCACGCTCAAGGTTGGCCCTGGGCTAGAGGACAATACGTTTCTTGGCCCTCTGGCGTCGCAGGCGCATTTTCAGAAAGTCACCTCGCTGGTCCAAAAAGCCAAAGATGATGGGCTCGCCTTATTGCTGAACAAGTCTGAACAGGCGGGGTCCGGTTTCTTTCATGGCCCGGTGATCATAGGGGATTGCCCTTCGGATCACGCCTGTTGGACGGATGAGATTTTCGGGCCGGTTCTGGCCTGTCGGCGTGCAACAAGCGAAGCGGATCTGATTTGTGCGGCCCATGATACAGACTATGGGCTAGGGGCCGCGATTTTTTCCCAAGACCACGCTCAGGTCCTGCGGCTAATGCGCCGCCTGAACGCAGGGACGATCTATGTGAATGGCCATGGCTTTCTTGACCCGGCCTTTCCGTTTGGCGGACAGGGAATGTCCGGATTTGGCAAGGACCTTGGGGAAGAGCAACTAGAGGCTTACCTTGAAACCGTCTCTGTTTTGTTTTCCCAATAACACTGGGGTACAGGCGAGAGGTCTTTATGCGGATTCTGGTGTTTCAACACGCGCTTCATGAAGGGTTGGGGCTATTCCAGCCATTGTTTCAACAGGACGGCCACCAGATCACGATCTTTCGGCCCGACTTGGGCGGGCCTGCCCCGGATCTGGCGCTGTTTGATGGCCTTTGGGTGTTGGGTGGCGCGGTTCAGGTCTGGCAGGCCGAGACGCTGGATTGGTTGCAACATGAGCTCGAGTTGGTGCGCCGGGCCGTCGTGGATCTAGAAATGCCCTTTTTTGGAATTTGCCTTGGCCATCAGATGCTGGCGCATGTTCTGGGCGGGACGGTTGGACCGGCACGCTGCCCTGAAATTGGCATTTCTTCGGTGCAGTTATTGCAAGAGCGCCCCGAGTTTTCCGGGCTTGCTCCGAGCATCAAAACGTTTCAATGGCACAGCGCCGAAATCACTGCGCTGCCGCCGGATTGCCAGCTGACTGCATTGTCACAAGCTTGCAAGGTTCAGGCCATGTCCTGGGGGTCAACCGCTCGGTCAGTGCAGTTTCACCCCGAAGTTGATCAGGCAGGCTTGCGCACCTGGGCCAAGGATCCGGCCGTGGGCGAGGCCTTTGATCAGGCCAACGGGGAAGGGGCCATGGAGGCGTGCCTGGAGCAGATGAACGCATTGAGGTCGGAAACATTGCGGCTGGCAGAGCATCTATATCGCAACTGGATGGCAGAAAGCCGGTCTGCCTGCAGACCTTTTCGAGAGTCTGCACGGCATCGTCGCCCCGGTAAGTGAAGCGTGGGTCAGCCGCCGGACAGTGCCGGGAATGCGTGTCAACAACGGTCAGGATGCGCAGTTTATTACTCAGGGCGAGCTGGCCGTGGACGAAATCCATCGCCCAGACGTCGTTGGGCCGATCGCTTCCTGGCGATCTTCACGTATCTCTGCCTTCACCCGGCGCTTCAGATGCTTGTTCCTGAACTGTAGACCCAACTAGTTGGCCCAACTGACCCGAGCGTGCATATTTGGGCGTCATGAAAAAAATAGTGAACATGTAAACCAGTTGCCATTCGTTGTGCCCTATGCGAACCGATAAGACGCGGACAAACTGGACTTTTGCGTTTGCGGCGGATGCACGTGCCGAAAACCCAAATCTTTGAACCTATTAAACGCGGATGGAGTGGATGGCGTCTGCTCCCAAACACCGCATTTGCGGCAACGGGTGTCGGTCGCAATCTGGCGTTCGGCGCTTCGCCTTTCGTCTAAATCCACCGGTTCAACCGTCATCTCTTTGGCCTCCGATTCATCAGCGTTCGGCCGCAGCCGTCAGGCCGGGGGGGAGAGGAGACGTACTTCCAGACGGCTCTCCGGCCTCCATTCCTCTCAGAAACCTGAAAAGTTCGCTATCGGTTGTCAGGACCAGCGTCGTTCCGCCTGAAATCATGTCCTTGTAGGCCTGCATTGTCCGGGTAAACGCATAGAATTCGGCTGCTTGGGCGTCGATGTTGTAGGCTTTTGCGTAGATCGCAGCCGCCGAGGCGTCAGCCACGCCGCGGATTTCCTCGACGGCGCGATACGCTTCGGATTGTATCTTGTTCAGATCGCGAACCCGGTTGCCGCGAATTCGCGCGGCTTCGCCATTGCCTTCGGAAAGAAAACGTTCAGCGATCTGGCGGCGCTCGGAGATCATGCGGTCATAGATCTTCGGACGCACACTCTCGTTGTAATTGATCCGCTTGAAACGGATATCGAGAAGCTCGATCCCAAATACACGAACCTTCTCTGAGGCGGCTGCGAAAATCTCTTGTTCCACAAGTGCGCGGCCTTTCTGGATAGGAACCAGAGAACCTATGTCCTGCGCACGCTCCTCATCAGTCAGAAGCGTGTCCCGCAGCGGGATCCGGCCTTTCGTAGTCCGGATAATCTCTATCAACTCGTGTTTGGCGACGGCATTGCGGGTTTCGCTGCCGAGAATATCGTCCAGACGGGATTGCGCGCTGCGCTCATCGCGCAGCCGCAGGAAATATTGCAACGGGTCGGTGATTTTCCAGCGGGCGAAAAGATCGACGGAAATGTAGAGCTTGTCCTTGGTGGGCATGTCGGACGGATTGCCATCCCACTCAAGAACCCGGCGGTCGATCCGGTTGACTTCCTGAACGATGGGCAGCTTCAGCTTTAAACCGGCCGTTATAACTGGTTCTCCCACGGGTTTGCCGAATTGGGTGATAATAGCCTGTTCGACTTCGCCAACTGTGTAGAGGGAACCGGAGGCAATCACGCCAACTGCAGCCGCAATCCCTGCAATGAGGCCCAGTCTGATGCTCATGACGGGTCCTCCTGAAGCCTGTCCAGGTTCAAAAGCGGCAGGATGCTCGTAGTCGATCCTTCGACAATGATTTTTGACAGGATTGTGGGCAGAACATCCTGGAGGGTTTCTATGTATATCCGCCGCCTCGTGACCTCTGGTGCCTTGACGTATTCGGCCAAAAGCGCGGTGAACCGCGCAGCGTCGCCTTCCGCCTCGTTGATGCGTTTCAGGCGATAACCGTCAGCCTCTCGAATCCGCTGATCTTTCTCGCCCTCGGCCAGCGGAATGACTTTGTTGTACTCGCGGCGCGCCTCGTTGATCAGGCGTTCCTTTTCCTGCTGGGCCTGGTTGACCTCATTGAATGACGCCTGAACAGGCCCCGGCGGGTTGATGTTCTTCAGCTGCACCTGGTCGATACTGATGCCCATGGCGTATTTCGTGGACAGAGCCTGCATCTTAAAAAGTGCCTCGCTCTCAATCTCCTGCCGGCCGATGGTGATGACCTCGTCAACCGTGCGGTCTCCAACGACCTCGCGCATCACGGACTCAGAGACGTAGCGCAAAGTCGCGCTTGGCTCGCGTACCTCGAACAGGAACTTCAGGGGGTCCGAGATCCGATACTGCACCACCCATTCCACAAGCGCGGCGTTCAGATCTCCCGTAACCATTTCGGTTTCACGTCGGCCGTCTGACGGGCTTTGGAAGGGATCACTCCTGCCCGGCGTGGTGAATCCGAATTCCTGCTTCAGCTGCCGTTTTACGGGCACCAGTGTGGCAACGTCGATGCCAAACGGGAATTTGAAATGCAGGCCAGGCGGAACCTCAGCAGTGTATTTGCCGAAACGCTGGACAACGGCGACCGAGTCGCTCGGGACTGTGTAATAAGAAGACCAGGCTGCAACCGCCGCCAAGACTATCGCTCCTGCAACCAGTACCCCTCTCAGAGGCGGCCGCCCTTCAGGGAGTAATCCGCTCAGGCGGTCGCGGCCTTGACGAAGAAGATCGTCAATCTCGGGAGGATTGCTCTTCTGTTTGCTTTGCCATGGCCCACGGTCTTCCGGGCCGCCGTTCTGTTCGGGCATATCGTTTTCTCCCTTGCTCGTGCGAACCGGCACCCGGCGCAGACTCTGGCGGTCCGCGGGGTGGATCCACGTGTCTTATTCCCTCTGTGTCGGCATTCCTTCGTTCTCCGCAGCCTGTATTTGTGAGTTTTCTTGTGGCGATGTACCTGCTGTATCCGCATCCCGTGCCTCTTTGTCCGCCTGAGATGCGCGCCCGCCCGCGTAGAGATGCCGAAGCTGCATCTCGGAAACACCGTCGGCCTCCATCACCAGCCGAACCATCGGGTCTGCCAGCATTTCTTCGAGGAAAATTTCGGCCAGATCTTTTCCGGTCAGCTTGTCCTTTGCCAGGGCATCATCGAGGTCGGCCAGTGAAACCGCCAAGGTTCTCGTCAGGCCGGGGTGGGATGCCCGAGAATGCAGTCTCACCGCTACAGATGCTTTCCAGGCTTCCGGGTGCAGATGGTCGGGCGGTGAACACAGTTCCGTTTCAATATCGTACTCTCCTGCCGGAAGCGTCTCGTCGAAGCCAGGCACACTGAAAGGCCGGGCGAAAACCGCAATGGACTTTCTGACTAGCTCGTTCATAGGAGAAGTCCTCTCATCAAAGCGACAAGCGCGCCAAAGCTGCGGCTGCCAGAGCAATGCCCTTGTCGTGGTAGTCTCCGTGGAACACGCCATCCACCTTGACCTCCCAAATCCCATTCCTCTCTCTGACACAGACACGATCAGCTTGCGCAGTGGGATAATAGGGGTGTGCCGAAGTTTGTCTCTTTTCCGGTTGGTGCAATGGCTTAACGAGTACGCTGGAGCTCACTGTCTTTGGCAATTGCGTTTCTCCAAGGGCCATCACGGCGCGAATAAACTCCTCCGCGTAGTCATCCGCGTTCCGGTGGTCATGCTCGTGCCGCACCATGGCCATCGGCTCAACAAAACGCTTCTTCAGGTGCTCAAGAAAACGCGGTTCCGTGTGCGACATGTAAGCAATGAGCGACTGGAGAACCCGTTCATGGGCTAGAACGCGCCGTTCAAGATCGGTTGTTTCAGTCAGTTGTGGTGACATGGCGCTGCTCATCCTTCAGTGATCGTGTTTTCCGGACGCTCCGGTGACTTGTCTACGTCAAGGGCTGCAAGGCAGGCTTGCGCGATGTCCCGGTTCGGGGTCTCTGTGCCTGGTACCGTCGCCCAGCCAGCCGCCATGAGGGCCTCTCGCTGCCGGAAGGTAGAGGCTGCCCGGATCGCCGCCATCTTGGCAGCCCGTTCCGGATCGGATCGGGCCATGTCCAGACAGACTGGCACCAATGCGGTGGCAACATGTTCACGGGCCATAGCCACGGACCTGTCGTTCGAGGTTCGGCCGGTTACCCAGCCGCCCCAAGAAAATCCAGCTACACTGACAAGTACCGCGCCGATGACGGCGCCGTAGAGGCCGGGTTTAAGCCATTCGGGAGTGTTCATCGTAGTTCCTCCAGCGGCAAAGCGCCGCCTCGCTATCTTCAGATGTCATATTGAATGCCGCGGCCAAGTGCCGTTTCCAGGTCGGTCCAGGTAATTGGCCGCATTTCTGTTCGGCCCAGCGAACGCCCCTTGCCGTTTATAGTCAGGAAAATCGCTGTTCTGCGGTAAGCCGGGAAACTCAGCGTCTCGATAAGTTCTTCCTCAACCAATACTTCGTATTCACCGGCAGGCAGCTCGTCCGAATATCCGGATAGGGTAAACGGGCGCGGGAAGGTCACGGTGGATCTGATTGAACGCAGCGCCATCTCCGGTCTCCGCGATGTATACGTGCCTTCCGCGCTGCAAAGGCTGCCGTATCCTGATTGCAGAGAGGTAGCCTGCATTTGCGGTCATCATACATTATCCCAGAACCGGGCGATGCGCGCTGACCCATGTTAGCGCCGCTGGGCCCTGGGCAGTGCTGGCGAACCTTGGAGCTGCCCTGATGCTTGACTTCAGAAGTTTGGACACCGGCTGATCTGCGTCAGCGCATGCTCCAGGCGATGCGGGTATGATCAAAACAATCCGAAACATTTTGATCCTGCCAGAGGAGGCCCCGGTCATTCGGCACGTTCGCTCCCAAGATCCGAAAACAATTGAAAAGGAGGAAACGGTGATGCCCGCAGGTGGCATTCTTTACCCGCATAGCCCTGAGTTCGATCGTTTTTTGCAGGCCTTCGTTGGTGAAGACCGGAAAGGCAATGCTGTTACGGTACTTTCGGCCCTTGCAAGGCTAAAACTCGAACCTTGGGAAGAGGCAGCCGCGCTTGCCGCTTTGGAGGAAAAGGCCGCTGGTTCGCGACTGGAGATGCTGTTGTCGCAATTCCGTGACGTGCCCGAACTCAAACAGGATAGCGGAACGCTCGCGCGGGAACTGACCCGTCTTCTTCCCAAACGACGTAAGCGTTTAAGGGCTGATTCTGGTGGTGTGGAAAACCGGCCGGCAAATTTTCCTGGATTGATATGGGCGGTACTGACGATCTTCTTTCTGATTGTGCAATTAATACTCGCTGGCACTCCGGGAACGGGCCAATGACCTTGGGCAAAGCACAGGACGGCGACCGCAGGCAGGGCGGCACGCCCGGTCTGGACAATGCGATCCTCTGGGATCTGGAGGCGCGACACTGGACCAGCGGCGCGGACAGCGCTCGCACGGTGACTGCAACAAATGCAGTGATGATACTTCCCTATCCGCCAGGCATCCTTCAGGGCGGACAGATCCTGGAGCATATGAAGAAAAACACGGGCTGGCGAACCGTGGAAATGAAAGACCGTAGCCAAATCAGGCAAGGAGCCATTGCCGTGCTCGCCTATCGCGTATTCGCTGAAAAGTCGGGTTCACCAATCTATGAGGCGCTCTGCGCGTCCACATATCTTCTGGACAACGGTCGGTGGCTGCGGCTGTCACATCAGCAAACCCCCACCACCTGACTCCAGCAGGATGAATCTTCACCTTGGGGCGAAACCTCTAACGAACTTATTGACATGTGAACCGGCCCCTGGGTCTGGATTCAGAACCAGAACTTGACCACTACAGCCGATGCCCAAGCGGACAGTACAACTTTCGAGTGTCCCAGGCTAACCTGCGTCAGTGCAGCGGAGCGGAGAAGATGAGTACATATATTTGTGCCTGCCGAATCTCCGGCGGCACTCAGTTCCGAGCGAAATAGAAGCGCGTGAAGCGTGCGGTTCTTGAAACGAGCCGCATTGCCCAGCGTCTCCTACTCTCGGAATGTCCAGGAAAGGACATTCTAATGACACCTGAACAAACCAATGCCACCGAGAAGATGACCTCGGTCAAAGCAGCTTGTGACAAAGCGCCTGCCGGTCCCAGAAAGGATCGGGCGCTGGAACACTACCAGGCTGCCGAGAAAGCGCACGAGGCGAATAACTACGACGAGACGAACAGGGAACTCGACGCGGCTGCAAAAGCGATTAGCTGACTTATCTCGTCTTAGAAGAAAATCAGGCCGCCCCAAGTTTAGCGAAGGGCGGCCTCCTTCATTTCAAAAGTGGGTCGGTCTGATCCAGATACGCCAGATCGAAACCCGAAAAGCCCACCAATCCGTCATAGTCGTCGAACGTCACGCGGCCGTCCTGAAAGGTCAGCAGACCGCTTTCGCGAAGCTTCCGCAAAACACGGTTCACATGGACAGCGCTTAGGCCGAGTGCATCAGCAAGATGATACTGTGTCAATGGGCAGGCGTACCCTTCCTTGCTCCCCATTCCGACCAACTTCAGCCTTGCCCCCAGTTCCAGAAGAAAATGCGCCATGCGCGCATCCGCGGCGCGTCGGCCAACTCCAACGAGGTGTTCGACGACCATGGCTTCGTCCCGTGATGCTGCCCAGAGAACGGCTGCCGCCAGGCGAGGCGTTTTCTCGAATGCTTCCAGAAGGTCGTCCTCCAGAACCTCCACCGCCTGAATGTCCGTGACCGGCTCGAAACTGTGGTCGGAGGTGCGCAGCAGGACGCTGCGCAATCCAAGAAAATCCCCTGGTATCTGGAAGTCTACGATCTGTCGGGTTCCGTCCGGCTGAAGCTTGTAGGAACACACCCAGCCGGCGGCCAGAATGTAAGCGGCCTGATCAGATTGCCCCTGATGCACAAGATCACGCCCCGCCGTGAAGGACCGGCGGCGCAGATGCAGACGCTTCAAAACATCCAATTCATCTTCAGACAAGGCGAGGAAGACTTGTAACTTCTTTGTAAGCGGGCTTTCTAAGATATCCGTCATCGGGGCCTCACAAGCCGAAAAATCTCCAGACGCAATCGTGCGGAGACTGCTTTCGGTTAGCCCAGCTTAGCCTTTTTTCTGCGAAGATGCTGGTGAAAAGCGAGGCCGCCCGGTCGCGCGTAACTCTAAGCGTTACCTGGAAGGAAACCACAAAATGCTTAGCGAGAAGGACTTCCCGGGAGTGGCCGCCCTCTCGATCTGCGAAGCACTGCTGCTGGCTATGAACGATAACAAAGTCCTGCCTGAACACGAGATCGTGGGTATCCTGCGCGATGCGGCAAAGACACATGAGAACGCGGCTGGCACTGACAACGAGATAGAGGCGCACCTGGCCGTGGCGGCTCTGATCAACCGGATCATTGCTGGCGGGAACTCCGTTCGGAGGCCGCCGGGATGACATGCTCAATTGCACCGGGTTGGACATTGCCTATGCCGTTTTCGTCCAACTCGTACAAGGCACAGGGCCAACAGCCCGGTCATCAAGACATGCCAGTTGGCACATGCCACCAAGACGGCAGCGTCCAAACTGACATGTTGAAAGCCGGATCTGCCTCGACCGCGCGGCAAGCGCGGGTCCAGCCAGGACCCTTGCCCGTCACGGGTGGGGCACCCGGCGCGGGATACCCCTCCGGTGTAACCGGTCCGAGACAGGAAGAGGCGCAGCTGACCGCATCAGACTGGACACGAACCCTGATGAAGTACCGGCAGCCAATCCCCTCCCGCAGCATTTTCGAACTGACGGTCACGCTCGTGCCTTTCGTGGCAATATGGGCGGTTGCCTGGTGGGTGCTCTCGATCAGCACCGTGTTGGCACTGGCTCTCGCGTTGGCGAATGCAGCCTTCCTGCTCCGGCTGTTCATAATCCAGCACGACTGCGGACATGGTTCCCTGTTCCGCGACCGGCGTCTGTGCGATTGGATCGGTCGCGTGATCGGCGTTATCACGCTGACGCCCTATGACGTCTGGCGCAAGACCCACGCGATCCACCACGCCACGAGCGGAAACCTGGACCGGCGGGGCATCGGAGACCTGCCGGTGCTGACAGTCAGAGAGTACCGCGGGAAGGGATGGCCCGGCCGTACGCTTTACCGCCTGTTACGCCATCCGGTTTTCCTGTTCGGGGTGGTGCCGTTTTACACGTTCTTTCTGCACAACCGGCTGCCCGTCCATCTGATGCGGTCCGGCTGGCGCTACTGGTTGAGTGCGATGGCGACAAACGCTGCCATAGGCCTCACTCTGACAGTGATTGTCTTGCTGGGCGGGTGGGAAGTACTGCTGTTCGTCTTCCTGCCGACGATGCTTCTGGCCGCAATAGCCGGCATGTGGTTTTTCTACATGCAGCATCAGTTTGAGAAAACCAGCTGGCGGCACGAGGAAGACTGGAACATCCGGGACGCGTCCCTTCACGGCAGTTCGCACTACGCTCTGCCCGGCATCCTGCGCTGGATCACCGGGAACATCGGAGTCCACCATGTGCATCATCTGGCCAGCCGCATCCCCTTTTACCGTTTGCACGACGTAGTCAAGGATCACGACGCCCTGGCGCAGACCAGACGCATTACGCTTTGGGAAAGCTTCCGCTGCGCGCGACTGCACCTTTGGGATGAGAAAAGCCGCAGATTGCTATCGTTTGCAGAGGCCCGGGCACTTCCCGTCTGAGCCTTGCGAAATATTGCCACTGGTCAGTGAATTGGCGCGTTGGATAGGAAACTGGGGGCACCTAAATAGGACATTTGTCGTTCCACGGACGGCCACGTCTGTGCCAGTTGGGTTTCTTTCTGAGCCAGTATTGTCGGGACAATTGGGATGATTACTCAGTTGTCGCTCTAATCAGGAAGGTGGATGCTGTGACCGCCATATCGTCAGCGGCAAAGGTATGAATGAAGGAGGGCGGACTGATTGATCTCATCGCCGACTATGAACCCTATCTTGCGCTCGCAGTTGTCGTCCTTCTGTTCGCAGCATTTCTTTCCGAGCGCTTCGAACCGGACGTAACCGCTGCGGGGGCCGCCGCGCTGTTTGTCGTCTTGGGGTTTGTCCCCACGAATGAAGTTTTGGCAGCGTTTTCGAACCCTGCACCCATAACGATCGCTGCGATGTTCGTGATCAGCGGCGCGCTGGTCCGAACCGGGCTTCTCGACGCACTTGCGAACAAGGTTGTCGCCGCAGGGAGCAAGCGCCCGGTCGCCGGTATAGCGGCGTTTCTCATCGCGACGCTAGTCGCCTCGGGTCTGATTAACAACACTCCGGTCGTCATCGTCCTCATACCGGTGGCCATTCGTTTGGCGCAGAGCCTGGGCTTTGCTGCGACACGCCTGTTGATTCCGCTATCCTACATGTCCGTCCTGGGCGGGACGTGTACTCTGATCGGCACGTCGACCAACCTTCTGGTGGACGGCGTTTCCCAGGCGTCTGGCTTGGAACCGTTTTCAATTTTCGAGATCACACCGGTCGGTCTGGTGGCCGCGGCCACAGGCGGTGTGGCGCTCCTCCTGCTTGGACCTGTCCTGCTGCCGGACCGAAAGGATATTGCGGAACAGGGCGGCGACGATGAAGCGACTTTTTTGACCGAGGTACGCCCGCGAGAGGACTACCCGAATATTGGTCGAACGATTCATGAAATCGCCGCCCTCAGCCGAAGAGGTGTTGAAATCGTCGGCATCCGTGCGCGTTTTGGAGTCAAGAGAGAGGGATTGAGTGAACACATACTCGAACCGGGCGACAGGATCATTGCCAAGGTTGCGACATCAGAACTGCTCACCCTCAGGAAACTTGAAGGGATCGAAGTCGGGTTGCGCCAGGGGCCAGCGGCCGAAAACACCTCGGAGCTGATCGTCGCCGAAGCTATCGTGACGCTTTCACGCCGAAGCCGCGGAGTGCGCATTGCCCAGCTTGCCATGGGGCACCGATACGGCATGCGTGTTCTTGGTGCCCACCGACATGGGGAAGTGCTTGGACCCGACCTGTCGACGGCGCTATTGCGCCCCGCCGATACGCTGCTTTTGGAAGGAACGCCTGAAGGCTTTGCCCGAATGACCGAGGCGGGCGATCTTGCCGCGATCACGGATGCCGGGGGGCGCGCCTTCCGCCGCGGGAAAGCGCCGCTGGCTCTGTTCGCGCTTTTCGCGGTTGTGGCGCTCGCCGCAGCCGGGTTCGCCGAGATCAGCGTGCTTGCCCTTGTCGCGGTCGCTGCCATCCTCGTGCTCCGGTGCATCGACAGCGGCGAAGCCTGGGCGTCCATCGACGCCAGCGTCCTTGTGCTGATCTTTTCCATGCTAATCGTCGGCAGCGGTATGCAGAATGCAGGAGCAGTCAACCTGATCGTGGAGACATTGGTGCCGACTCTCGTAGAGTTGCCCCTAATTGTCACGCTCGCTGTGATCTACATACTGTCTTCGGCGCTCACCGAGGCGGTTACCAACAACGCCGTAGCCGTCGTCGTTACACCTCTCGCGATCGGTGTTGCGGAACAACTCGGTGTCGACGCCAAGCCGTTCGTCGTCGCTGTGATGTTTGGCGCAAGTGCAAGTTTCGCCACTCCGGTCGGCTATCAGACCAACACATTGGTATATGGCGCTGGGAACTACAAGTTTTCCGACTTCCTCAGGATCGGCGTGCCGATGAATCTTATCGTCGGCGCAGCCGTGGTTGGGGTGATCCCGGTATTCTTCCCATTCTAGGGTACCCGGTCTTGTTCTGCGGTGCTTGTGGCGCTTTTTGTGCGCGCTGCGTGAATTGTCAGCAGGAGCAGCATGAGGATCCCGGCCGTTGCGGCAATAGCTGATCCTGAGAGAGTTCCAAGCTTTGCGGCGTTCAGCGTCGCCGGATCGAAGGCCAAGCCCGCTATGAACAGCGACATCGTGAAACCGATACCAGTGAGAAACGAGCCGGCCAGAATTAACGGCCCCGACAAGCCCGGCGCTAACACTGCCAGGCCTGATCGGACAGCTAGCCAGCTGAACCCGAAGACGCCGATCGGTTTTCCTAGCACCAGACCGACAATTATCGCCAAGGAGACCGGTTGTTCGAAATCGGCACCCTGAACCGTGATGCCGGCATTTGCCAGCGCGAAAATCGGCATGATTGCAAAGCCGACCCAAGGGTGCAGCATTGTCTCGAGCCGTTCGACTGGCGAGAGTGCCTCCGTGACCGCTCTGCTTGCTTGACGCAGGTTATGGCGGGTTGCGGTATCTCCCTGCTGCCGATCGCCGGCCGGAACGGCGCGTAGGCGTCCAAGGATTGCATGCAGCCGGGCATCGCTTACCCATATGCGCGTCGGCGTCATAAGGCCCAGAATGACCCCTGCGATGGTCGCATGAACGCCGGAGGCATCGATGCATAGCCAGACTGCCGCACCGAGAAGAAAATAAACCGGGACACTTCTGATCCCGACGCGCGAGGCGCCTGCGACGACACCAATTCCCAGCAGACCCAAACCGAGCGCCGACCAGTTCAACGCTTCCCCGTAACCGAAGGCGACGACGAGAATTGCGCCGACATCGTCAAAAATGGCCAGAGAAAGAAGGAACAGACGCAAGGTGGACGGGATCCGCCTTCCGAAAAGCGCCAGGCATCCAATCACGAACGCCGTATCGGTTGCCATCACGGTTCCCCAGCCGTGCGCCTCGGGCTGCCCGGACATCAACAAATGATAGAGCCCGACCGGCACCACCATGCCACCCAAAGCGCCCGCGAACGGCAGGGCGGCCTGTCGCGGGTTTTGCAATTCGCCCAGTACGATCTCGCGCTTGAGCTCCAGAGAAAGCACGAAAAAGAAGAGGGTCATCAGCCCGTCGTTGATCCAGTGTCGCAGCGAGCGGGTGAAATCGAACGAACCGAATGTCAGGCCAATTGGGGTCTTCCAGAAGCCCAGGAAGCCTTCTTGCCAAGGCGAGTTTGCCAGCGCCACAGCCAGCAGAACAGCCAGGAATAGGAGCCCACTCGCGGCCGCTTGGATCTCAAGGAAGCGTGCGAAGGGTTTTGTTATCCTGTCGGCGGACTCTTGGGGCAGGCTTTGATGATTGTCTATCATGGGACAACTACGCCAATTCGGGTAAAAAGAGACTACGCCATTGAAGCGTGGACGCAATGACCACGTGGACCAGTGTCTTGCTATGCAGGAGCCATCCACGCAGGATATTCACCAGCAGGTTTTTCAGTTTCTGAGAAACGGACAATGCGGAAACGGTTGATTAGGCTTCACAAATTAAGGAACAGGTTAGCATCCGGCATTCATGAAGCCCCGGAGTTGGTTCTTTGTCATTTCCCCGGGAACGGCTCCGAACAATAGCTGGATCGTCACCAGAAGTCGTTTGTCAGGCTTCGGTGCTTCGGCTCTTTCCTTGAGCCAGCTGTAACTTTCCAAAGTTGAGTCCGCTTCACTCAGAATTTTGAAACCAGCGGCCAATAGATGCGTGGACATTTCCTCGGGTGTCGCGAGATGACTGATCGAAGGTTCTGAAGCCTAAGGTGCCGGATACAAAACTCACCGCCTTCTCCCTGCAAAATGTCATAAATTCTAAACCTTGCGCCGGGTTTGAGAAAACTTCGCGCCTCGGCATAGACCGTAGCCTTTTCCGGGACGTTCATAGCGACGTGAACTGGAACCGCACCATCGAAATGGTTGTCGGGAAAAGAAAGGTTTGTTGAATCACCCTGAAGGAACACGGTTTTGTCGCTCAAGTTGACCCCTTCCGAAATCTCGTTTGCCGCATCGTATAACTCTTGCGTCAAATCCATCTTCCTTGGCCGGTATCTTCGATCCGAAGACTTCCACAGCGCGAAACACGAAGGGCTGGTTCAGACGTCTGTATCAGCAAGCGCCCGGTATACGGTCATTCTTGAAATCCCTAGTTCACGCGCGATCTGGGCTTTTGCGGTGCCCTCGCTCGCCAATCGCCGGATTTCCTCATCATCTACGGATTTCCGCCGCCCCTTGTAGACACCCTTACCTTTGGCGGTGTCGATCCCAGCACGCTGACGGTCGCGGATAAACTTCAGCTCCATATCGGCGACCATACCGAGAACGGTGATGACCATGCGACCCATATCTCCGGCGGTGGTTACGTGCGGTTCAAGAACACGAAGTGATGCGCCCTTGGCGTCCAACTCATATACCAAGTTCAGCACGTCACGCGTGGAACGACCGAGGCGATCTAGGCGATGAACAACCAGCTCATCCCCTTCGCGCAGAAATTCCATCACTGTAGCCAATTCAGAACGGTCATCACGGGAAGCACCAGAGACTGTTTCGGATCGGACGATCTGACAGCCTGCTGCTCTCAGCGTGGCTTTCTGGATATCAAGATCCTGGCTTGATGAGCTGACGCGGGCATATCCAATCTTGGGCATAGCAAACTGTCACATTAGGGTGGTTCCCATTCTGATAATGTAACAATATGCTGTTGACTACTCATTTGTGACATCTTGGCGTGCCACATCACCCTGTCTCCTGCGGGTGTACCCTTTTGTGACGCACAGATCACGCGGCCATTGCCCCAAAGTCGATCCGCTTTTCCAAATCGACATCGAACCGACCATACGGATTGATGTGGGAATAGATCAATGGAGTGAGGCCGTGGTAATCCCGCTCGGACAGGCGAGTTGCCCATCCTGGTTCCGACAACACGGATTGCACCATGCGTGTGTTCACATAGACAAGGGATGCCTGAAGCAGATGCAAGGCATGGGCGGAGATTTCCTGATCGGCAATCCGGTTGCTGGAAATCTCGCCGCCTTTGCCAAAGAACACGAAGCCATTGGCGCTGTTCCAGTTCTCCACTACATTCAGTCCTTCATGAATCTCGCGGCGGAAATCTTCGGATCGTAGATACCTGCACAGAAAGATAGTCTTGATCGCACGCCCCAGTTCAGCGAGTGCCTTGTATGTTGGATGCATCACATCGGCGCGTGCAAAGCGACGCAGGATGGCTTCCGGATCGGCCGTGCCTGGACTTCGTCCCTGTTTCCGGACAGTTTCACTATTGACCCTATGCGGCCATTTTCCAAGTCATATTGTTAAAGGCC
>NZ_JBXWTH010000023.1:0-3004 GCF_059613825.1 Ruegeria sp. SATB027 | reverse complement strand
CCAATGAGCTATAAATCCGACATCGAAATTGCGCGTGAAGCGAATAAGAAGCCGATCCAGGAGATCGGCGCGAAGCTTGGAATATCCAGTGATGATCTGTTGCCGTATGGGCATGACAAGGCGAAGGTGAGCCAGGAGTTCATCAACTCGGTTCAGGGTCGTGAGGACGGCAAGCTGGTGCTGGTGACGGCGATCAACCCGACGCCTGCGGGTGAAGGCAAGACGACCACAACGGTTGGTCTGGGTGACGGTCTGAACCGGATCGGCAAGAATGCGATGATCTGTATCCGCGAGGCCTCGCTGGGTCCGAACTTCGGCATGAAGGGCGGCGCTGCGGGGGGCGGCTATGCGCAGGTTGTTCCGATGGAAGAGATGAACCTGCACTTCACCGGCGATTTCCACGCGATCACCTCGGCCCATTCGCTGCTGTCGGCGATGATCGACAACCACATCTATTGGGGCAATGAATGCGAGATCGACACCCGCCGGGTCGCATGGCGTCGTGTGGTTGACATGAACGACCGCGCCCTGCGCCAGATTACTGCCAGCCTGGGCGGCGTGTCGAACGGGTTCCCGCGCGAAACAGGTTTTGACATCACCGTAGCGTCCGAGGTCATGGCGATCCTGTGTCTGGCCAACGACCTGAAGGATCTGGAAAAGCGTCTGGGTGACATCATCGTGGCCTATCGCCGCGACAAGACCCCGGTCTATTGCCGCGACATCAAGGCCGAAGGCGCGATGACCGTTCTGCTGAAAGACGCAATGCAGCCGAACCTGGTGCAGACGCTGGAAAACAACCCGGCTTTTGTCCATGGCGGCCCGTTCGCCAACATCGCGCATGGCTGCAACTCGGTCATTGCCACCAAGACCGCGCTGAAAGTGGCTGACTATGTGGTGACCGAGGCGGGCTTTGGCGCCGATCTGGGTGCCGAGAAGTTCATGAACATCAAGTGCCGCAAGGCGGGCATTGCGCCCTCTGCCGTGGTTCTGGTTGCCACCGTGCGGGCGATGAAGATGAATGGCGGTGTCGCCAAGGCCGATCTGGGTGCCGAGAATGTCGATGCGGTCAAGGCGGGCTGCGCCAACCTGGGCCGCCATATCGAGAACGTGAAGTCGTTCGGTGTGCCGGTTGTTGTCGCCATCAACCACTTTGTCACCGACACCGATGCCGAGGTTCAGGCGGTGAAGGATTATTGTTCCTCTCACGGGGTCGAGGCGGTTCTGTCGCGCCACTGGGAACTGGGCTCGGAAGGGTCTGCCGATCTGGCCCGCAAGGTTGTGGAAATCGTCGAAGGGGGGTCTGCGAACTTCGCGCCGATCTACCCCGACGAGATGCCGCTGTTTGAGAAGATCGAAACCATCGCCAAGCGCATCTACCGCGCCGACGAGGTTCTGGCCGACAACAAGATCCGCACGCAGCTGAAAGAATGGGAAGCTGCGGGGTATGGCAACCTGCCGGTCTGCATGGCGAAAACCCAGTACAGCTTCTCGACCGACCCGAGCTTGCGGGGCGCGCCCACCGGCCATTCGGTGCCGGTGCGTGAGGTCCGCCTGAGCGCGGGTGCAGGCTTTATCGTGGTTGTCTGCGGTGAGATCATGACCATGCCGGGCCTGCCCCGCAAACCGGCCGCGGAAACCATCTGCCTCAATGACGCAGGTGAGATCGAGGGCTTGTTCTAAGCCGCTGAATAAGACATCTCGTGGTCCGGGACCCCCGGGCCATGAGGAGACGATGATGCCCACTCTGACACCGCCGCAGGACTGCCATTCGATGCGGGATCTGCGGGTTCAGATCGACAGGCTGGACCGCCAGCTGATCGGGATGCTGGTGAGGCGCGCAAGCTATATTGATCGCGCGTCTGAGCTGAAGCCGGGCGAGGGCCTGCCCGCCCGCATCCCGGACCGGGTCGAGGATGTGGTGCAAAAGGTGCGCGCCAGTTCGCAGGCGGCGGGGATGGACCCCGATTTGTCCGAAACGCTCTGGCGCATTCTGATTGACTGGTCGATTGCACGTGAGGAACGTGTGCTCGGCCCCGAGTAAAGACCGGGCGCGTTCTGCGCCCGTTTGGGTTTTGAAAGAAGGGATCAAAGGATGGTAGCGCAGGTTATCGACGGGAAGGCCTTTGCCGCCAAAGTGCGCGCGCAGGTGGCCGATCAGGTTGCAAAGCTGAAAGAGGAAAACGGCATCACCCCCGGCCTGGCCGTGGTTCTGGTGGGCGAGGATCCGGCCAGCCAGGTCTATGTCCGCTCGAAGGGCAAGATGACCGTCGAAGTCGGCATGAACTCGTATGAGCACAAGCTGGATGCGGAGACCTCGGAGGCGGAGCTGCTGGCGCTGATCGACAAACTGAACACCGACCCGGCGGTGCATGGCATTCTGGTCCAGTTGCCGCTGCCCAAGCACCTGAACGAGGATCTGGTGATCAATTCGATCGATCCGGCCAAGGATGTGGACGGGTTCCATATCTCGAACGTGGGCCTTTTGGGCACCGGTCAGAAATCGATGGTGCCCTGCACCCCGCTGGGCTGCCTGATGATGCTGCGCGATCACCACGGGTCGCTGTCGGGCATGGATGCGGTTGTCATCGGTCGCTCGAACATCGTGGGCAAACCGATGGCGCAGCTGCTGCTGGGGGACAGCTGCACCGTGACCATCGCGCATTCGCGCACCAAAGATCTGCCGGATGTGGTCCGCCGCGCCGATATCGTCGTGGCCGCTGTCGGCCGCCCCGAGATGGTGCCTGGCGACTGGATCAAGGAAGGCGCCACCGTGATCGACGTGGGCATCAACCGCATCGAGCGGGATGGCAAGACCAAGCTGGTCGGCGACGTCGACTATGCCAGCGCTGCCGAACGCGCCGGCGCCATCACCCCGGTCCCCGGCGGCGTCGGCCCCATGACCATCGCCTGCCTGCTGGCCAACACCCTCACCGCCTGCTGCCGCGCAAACAAACTCCCAGAACCAGAAGGCCTGACCGCCTGATAAACACGGGGGCCGGAGCGG
>NZ_JBXWTH010000022.1:0-1113 GCF_059613825.1 Ruegeria sp. SATB027 | reverse complement strand
CTGTGCGGGCGTTTAGTGTTGTAGTGTTTCCTCCATTCTTCGATCAATATCTGCGCTTCTTTTAGGCTGTAGAAGACTTCTCCATTCAGGAACTCATCTCTGAACCGCGCATTGAAACTTTCACAGTAACCGTTCTCCCATGGGCTGCCTGGCTCGATGTATGCGGTCTTTGTTCCAACTGCATTGATCCAGTCTTGCACCGCCACGGCAATGAACTCAGGGCCATTGTCGGAGCGAATGTAGCTTGGCACACCGCGCATGATGAACAGGTCACTCAGAACGTCGATGACATCGCCGGAGTTTAGCTTGCGGTCCACTCGGATCGCCAAGCACTCCCGGCTGTACTCATCGATAACGTTGAGCGTGCGGAACGCCTTTCCGTCATCCGTTCGACAATGTACGAAGTCATAACTCCAAACGTGGTTTCGATGCTCCGGCCGCAGCCGAACACACGATCCATCATTTAACCAGAGCCGCCCCTTCTTTGGTTGTTTCATTGGCACTTTCAGCCCCTCCCGACGCCAAAGCCTTTCGACGCGCTTGTCATTCACCTGCCAGCCCGCATCTCTCAGCAAAGCCGCGATCCGGCGATAACCGTAGCGGCCATACTGGCGGGCCAATTCTATCATGTCCGCCACCAGGCGCTTCTCGTCAGTTCGACCTTTCGGCAGCTTTCGCTGTGTGGATCGGTGCTGTTTCAGAACACGACACGCCCGGCGTTCTGAGACACGCAGTTTGCGGCGCACATGGTTGATGCAGGCACGGCGACGGGCGGGGCTCAGTAGTTTCCCTTGGCCGCCTCCGTCAGGATCAGTTTGTCCAGGGTCAGATCCGAGACGGCCTTTCGAAGACGCTCATTCTCTTTTTGAAGGCGCTTGAGTTCCTTCAACTGATCCGTACCCATTCCGCCGTACTTCTTCTTCCAGCGATAATAGGTCTGTTCAACAACACCAATCTGCCGGATTGCATCCAGACGGGACATGCCTTGCCCCATCAATATCTCAACCTGTCGCAACTTCGAGACAATCTCTTCCGGCTTCGGTCGCTTGTTCGCCATGTGGTTCCTCCGTTTTCTTAACCATAACGGCGGACCACTTCAGAGGGGGAGGATCA
>NZ_JBXWTH010000021.1:0-4011 GCF_059613825.1 Ruegeria sp. SATB027 | reverse complement strand
GCCCTGTCCAATAATCAATGCGAGCCGCGCGCCTCGCGCGGATCTCCCAGACCTATTGCAAAAGCGGGCGTTACCCTGTGGGCCGAAACAAGCATGTGCAGGCGACTTGTGGCCGCGGTTAAAGCTGGCTCGGATGAGACAGATTTAGCCGCTCCTGGGCCGCAGGGAGATCGCACTTGATTGGTTCGGGTCGGAGGCCGGTGTGCCGGCGTCCGACTAGCACGCGGTCACGCGCCCATAGGCGCGGGATTTGCCCGTATCATCAAATCAATTCAGCTGCCCCTTGAAGTGTGTACACAAAAGAGGTACATATACCTCATAAGCGGCACGAAGAAGGTCGTCCTGAGCAAGTCAGAAATTCAACCCGATCAAGGAAGTAGACAGTCAAAATGCCCAAATCCCACCAGTACCAAACAACAAAAGGCTTTGACCATGCTTCTAGAATGGGACGAAGACAAACGTCAGCAAAACATTTCCAAACATGGCGTGGACTTGCTCTATGCCGCTTTGATCTTCGAGGGTCCGACCCTCAGCAAAATTGATGACCGACACGACTACGGAGAAGAACGTTCTATCTCTCTGGGCGTGGTTGATGGTGAACCATTCACGGTTATCCACACCATGCGTGGCGAGAACATCCGGCTCATCTCTGCCTGGAAAGGAGGTCGGAAGGATTATGAAAAATACAAAGACAGCTTCCCTTGAGGAAATTAGGGCAATGCAACGTCGCGGCGAAGTCAAAGCGCCGAGCGATGAAGCAGAAGCCTTGGATATGCCTGATGGATTTTGGGATGACGCCGACATTGTTGAGCGCCAGCCAAAACAGTCTGTGCATCTGCGTGTTGACGCAGAAGTTCTTGAATACTTCAAGTCTGGCGGCAAAGGCCACCTGACTCGAATGAATGCAGTGCTGCGCACGTATGTAGAGGCGCAAAGAAGCCGGGGCTAAGGCTCCTGGCGTTTGGCTGTAAAAGTGATCTTGATGACAAGCAAGTTGACCTCGATGCTGAGGCTCAAGTCGATTTTCTGAAGCTGTTTTCTCACGGCTTTTAGGCGGCGAGCAGCTAGTTTGCGAAGCTGTTTTGATTTTTTGCGAATGTATTTCATGTCTGTCTCCTGTTGAAAATTCGCGGCTCCCGAACACGCCGGGAAAGCAGACCAGTCAACACGCGCGGCACGCGCCCCGAAGGGCTTGGTGTTTACGGGTCTGCGCGGCGTGTAACTTGGCCGCTCATTTTCAATGGGACAGATCGAAGGCAGGCGCGCAGGAAACCGGGGGTTCGCTTTGTAGCTGGCGATTTGGGGTGAAATGGACAACGCGCGGAAGCTCTGAAAAACAGCAGTCGGCCCAGACTCGCGGCAACGATCGGGCCGACTGGCTCAAAAGAGCGTTTGTGTCGATTGCCGTCGACTCGGTGACGGTATCACAGCACCAACGGCCATAAAAGCCGCTCAGGCCGCTAATGCGGCCCCGTGCGCTGGCAGCGCACAGTCCTGGCGAATTGGGGCAATCGGCCCCGGTTCGCCGGGACAACAAAGGGGAACAGACCAAAGCGCGCCACACATGGCGGCGCGCAAAGGGTGGTCAAACCTCCTTTCCGTCCCTGTCAAAACAGCGGACTAATTGAAAATCAATCAAGCCCGACGAAACCAAATCGGCAAACTGTGCGCGGGCATCGTCTGAATCGGCGTAGGTTTCCGGGTCGGCTCCATTCGGCAAGTCGATTTCGAAAAACTGCATTGCATCGCAAGCGATCCTGACAATTGGTTTTGTAGACATCGGCTTTCCCTCAGCGGTGGATTCTGATGATTTTCGTGTAAACGCTGGCCGTCGCAAACGTGTCTGGCGGCAAGGTTTCGAGTTCTTCGGCCTCGTCGTGCTGGAAGGTAACAGGGACCAGGGCAACAAGGGTTGCCGGTTCGTCATGCCCACCCCGCCCTAGCAGGGACAAAGCCGCCTCGATGTGGGCGCGGACCTTCTTAAAAGGCGGGTTCATGATGATGCGGGGAAACTGCGCGCGGCCTTTGACTTCCTCCGCATAATCAAGAAAACAACGGTTGATCGTGGGGCCAATGGTGCGCAGCTTTGCCGCAAGCGTGTTGTGGCGCTCGATCATGGTCAATTCGCAAGTGCTGTGACCTGATGCAATCAGCGCCTTTGCGAGCTGGCCGGTTCCGGCGCTTGGCTCCAATGTCAGATAGTCACCTTGCGGCCCGAGATAACCAACCATCCGCGCAGCGACAGGATCAGGCGTAACGTGGCATTCGGTGAACTTATCAACGGCGATAACTTCGGGGGCCTTCAGCTCGTCCAGTTGGGGCGCGTCATGCCGCACCCTAACCGGAATGGTTAGGGGCTTGTTCGGGCGGTAGTAGATGCTTGGCCGTTTCTGAGTCATCGTCCTAGCCTTTCAACTTCAAGGGCGTTCGTGGCTTGATTGACTATCCGTTGCGCTGTGTTGGCCTCGATTCCGGTCTCCATCAAGCGGCGCATTGTTACCGCCTTGCCCAGAACGGAAAGGCGCGAAAATCCTTCCTGAACATACTCCATCGGGTCGGCTTCAACGATCTGGCATTCTCCTTCTGTGTGACCGTGGCTGATTGCCTTTTGCCGCATCCCCTGCAAATTCTCGGGCAGGATTGCCGCGCCCTGAGTGAGCGCGACAGCGTAGGTGTAAAGATGGGTTTCCCAATGACGGGTCATTGCGCAATTTCCTCGTCAAAATCGGCGGGGGCGTCATGCTGCTTTTGATCGGTGATCAGGATAGCAGCCCACCCAGCCGAGAAACGCGGCCCTTCGTGGTTCGGGTTCGGTGCGATCCGCACCCGGAAAGCGCCACAAGCCGAAAGCCGCGTTCCCCTGTAGTCAGTGCCAATTTGGGCAAATTCCGCTTTGGTCATTTCCACCTGCGGCAAAAACTCGACTGTTCTATTCCACGGGTTGCGAACCAAAAATTTGCCGCTCTGCGCTTTGAAATTCAGAATAGGCGGCTTTGCCAGTTTCTTTTCGGGCGGCACGTATCCGCAAGACTGCATCAAATCGCGCCACTCATCGGCGGATAGCTCAACGGTGCTGCCATCGGCCACATGAGCGGGCAAAGGGGCGTCACACTCAACAGAAAACAGATCGTCATCGACCTTTTTCCCCTTCGGTTTGTCTGCGCCGTGTTCGCGGACAAACATTTGCAACAGGGTGGGCGTAATCTCACCTTCAAACCGTGGCACATCGCCCAGCATTTCGCGTTCATATGAAAGGCGGTTCAAGGTGTGAGTGATCCAGCGGGACAGGTTGTCATTCTCGATAGTGCGTTTTGCAGCCTCGATGCACTGCGCGCGGGCCTCTGCCGGTGTGGTCTTGCCGTCTGCGACTGCCGAATAGAGACCATAAGGCACCGAAGGGCTGCGGCCCAGAATGAAGCTGATTTGCTTGTCAGTGGTCGCGCTTTCCCACATTGCCAAGGCTTTATGCGCAGCGTTCAACCGGCGCTGAAGGTCGCGCAGCTCGGCCAGTAGTTTCTTGATCCGGCGCGCGCGCACCTTGGGGTCATTCTTCCGGTTTGTATGACGCTCGACACCTGCCGCGCGATATTGCCAATAACCGATAGCGCCATGAGCCTTAACGGCTTTGTCCATTGCGTTGTGCATCCGCTCTTGAGTCTTGCGGGCTTTGCGCTCGGAGTGATGCCCGACAAGGATAGGCTGACCAAATTCGAATGCGCGGGACAGTTCGTCAGCGGCCCGGTGAAATGCGTTTGCCTGTTCGGCGCGTTTCTGTGCGATCCCGTCCAGGCGATCCGCTTTGATCTGCGCCCGTTCGGCCATTGTGGTTTCTTCGGGTTCAATCTCGCCTGCCAGTTCAAGCGCAAGGTTTTCGCGGGCAACGGTCCACATAGGGGCGACGAACAATTCCTGTTTAGGTGCCCATTTGAAGCCTGCGGCTTTGACGCGCTCGTATGTGTCGGCGTCCAATCGCTCCGAGGCATACAAACGGATTTTGTTGTCCTCGGGGGA
>NZ_JBXWTH010000020.1:0-2139 GCF_059613825.1 Ruegeria sp. SATB027 | reverse complement strand
CGATGTTGTCCCATTCGGTGCCCCTTTCATGGACAGGGGTAAAGTACCCCAGTGTCCGGAAACAGGGACGAAGTCCAGCACTCCCCAAACCGAACAACCGCACCAGGTTCGACTTTGTCTTTGGGGCCGAAATCGAACGCATTCAATACCGCAATCTTGGCTTCGGCTTCGTGCTCGCGGTCATCGAACGCCTCGGCAAGATCGGCTGCAGCTTCGGCTCGACTCTGCTCATCGCTTTCGATGGTTTCGGTTCGGTCCAGTCGCGCCGAGCTCAGAAAGCGCTCATAGGTTTTATGGGCTTGGGCAAGCTCTGCTTCGGTCAGGGCAAGCATCGTTTCGCGCAGGTGACTCTTGTCGATCATGGTTTTTCCTTTACGGTAATGGGAAGATTCAACGGTATGATAAAGCGTGAATTATTATTGTCACGCACTATGGAGGGGAAACTTGGGCGCAGCACTTTCCATCGTCATTTTGTTTTCGGTCTCGTCCACGATCGTGCGTGTGGCGGCTGTCTTTCTCGAACATACTGGCCTCTCAAAGGAGATATCCAGAGTTCAAGCCATGTCTGCGCTAAGCGGCACGGGGTTTACGACCTCCGAGTCGGAGTTAATCCTCCAGACGCCGGAGCGCCGCAAGATCCTCACTGTGCTGATCATCACAGGTTCGATTGGTTTGGCTTCGGTGGTTGCGACTTTGGTTATTGGTGCATTCGGGATCGAAGAAACGGCAAGCGGCGTGCTGTTTCAACTTGCTGCAATTGTCCTTGCCATCGCTTTTGTTCGCTATGTTCTTTTCTCTCCAATCGTAGATGGGTTTATATGTGGCATCGCGCATGCGTGGCTTGCCAGGCGGATGGCTCATGCACCTTATACGATCCTGTATCAGCTTGACGCCGAGAATTTTCTGGCCGAGCACACCATTGCTGCAGCACCTGAATGTATGGAAAACTGGCATAAAGACCTGGTTGTCGTAGGAATCCGGACGAATGCGGGTTGCAAATTACGAGCTTGGGATGGAACCGTATTCGCGCGTGGGTCGAAGGTCTTGCTTGCGGGTCCGCGTTACGCTCAGGACGCATTTTCAGAACGCCACTGCATGCGCGCCCTGCACGGAGGGCATTGACGCATGGAAAATGCAAGAACTTCGCCGGGATTTCTTCATCTGCATTCGCTCGCGGGCGGTGCAGAATGGCTTCATATGTGCATCAAGCACAAGGAAACCAGCACCTATCTGATGGACGTCGCCATGCTGGACGATCTGGTCGTCGATGCCATGATCGAGGAAGACACGCGCTCACGGGTGCGGGTAAGCGATGCGGGTATCATGGTGCTCCTGAAAGTGATGCATATCAGTCAAGACATGGCCAGTCCCGAGGATATGGTCTCAATCCGTGTTTGGATCGACCATGCGCGCGTGATCACCACGCGCGAGGCAGACGTCGACCCGATCATTGTGCTTCACGCGCGCCTTGTTGAGGGTATAGGCCCTACGATGCCCGGTGAGTTTCTTGCGGATCTCATCGAAGAGCATTTTGATGAGATTGACGAGCACATCGAGGCGCTTGAAGATGCTGTCAATCGGATTGAGGAGATAGTCAACCGCCACAAAACTGAAGCCGCCTGCTCGAATATGGCACAGACCCAGTCGCGGATCAGCGGTTTTTTGCGGCACCTCGGCCCGCAAAGAGCGGTTTTAGCACAATTGTCGCGGCGGAAACATGTCTTGCTTAGCGAACGCGACCGAGCGCGCATCGATGACGGGCTCGACCAGTTATTGCGGTATCTTGAAACATTGCAAAACCTGCGGGACCGGATCGGTATTTTGAACGATCAGGTCGCGCGTATACAGGACAGACGCATCATGCAAAGCTCATTCATCTTCTCTGTCGTTGCAACGATCTTCCTTCCGCTGGGGTTTATTGTCAGTGCCTTTGGCGTGAACCTCTTAGGCATCCCGTTGGACAACTTGCCTCACGGGTTCACCGTGCTTATGGTCTTCTGCTTGGCCATCGGTATCGCACTTGTAATCCTCTTCAGGCTCAAGAAATGGTTTTGAGAGCGTGTTGGCTTTGTTGCACAAATGGCGTGAGGGATTCCCTGTTTGAATCCAGTGGGGTAGCAATGGTGCATGAGCAGTTGG
>NZ_JBXWTH010000019.1:0-112591 GCF_059613825.1 Ruegeria sp. SATB027 | reverse complement strand
TGGAGCTTCGAGTTCTACATGGAACAAAAACACGTCGGCTTCGCAACCGGAAATCACAACATCATGCAGCTCGGGAAACTGTAACCGACTGCACTCGAAATACGCGCGAAGAAACTCTAACTCCAGGAGGAGACCATGGGAGAAATCGTACTTGCCGCCAAAATGACCCACGTGCCTACCCTGCTCATGTCCGAGCAGGAAGGACCGATCAAAGGCAAGCGTAAACCGGCTATTGATGGTCACCGGGGGATTGCTCGTCGCGCCAAGGAACTGGGCGCAACAACGGTTGTCATCTGTGATACGCATTGGGTGTTGAACGCAGGTTTTCACATAAACGCCAACGACCATTTTGAGGGTCTATTCACATCGAATGAATTCCCGCAGTTCATTCAGGACCTGCCCTATAAATATGTGGGCAACCCCGAATTGGGTGATGCGATTGCGCGGATTGCGACCGAAAAGGGTGCCTATACCTTGGCCCATCACCTGGACAGCCTTGAGGTGGAATACGGCACGCTGGTACCGATGCGGTTCATGAGCCGTGAACACGAAATGAAAGTGGTGTCGATCGGTGCGTGGTGCACCGTGCACGCTCATGACGAGAGCCGTATCGTCGGCGAGGCAATCCGCGAAGCAGTCGAGGCCAGCGACGAAAAGGTGCTGCTGGTTGCGTCGGGTTCGCTGTCGCACAAGATCTGGGCCAACAAGGACTATGCCGCCAATAACGGCACTTTCACAATCAGCTCAGAATTCAATCGCCAGATGGATCTGCACGTGCTGGAAATGTGGAAAAACGGCGATCACGCTACGTTCCTCAAGATGCTGGGTGACTATGCCAACTTCTGCTGCGGTGAAGGTTCGATGCATGATACCGCGATGCTATACGGCGCACTCGGCTGGGACGCTTACGACAAGAAATGCGAGGTTGTGACCGAGTATTTCCCGTCCTCAGGCACCGGTCAGACTAACGTCATATTCCCGGTCTGAGGATCGCGGTTTCCATTCCGATTGCTTGCCCCTGGTGCCTTTTGGCGGGGCAAGCCGTTGATCTATCTAATTCGAACTGATGCAGGTCCCCAAATGTTTCCTTTGAAAGACCCCGGTTTGCTGCGAGAGGCTGCCCTTGTAGGTACACGCTGGATTGAAGCTGACCCGGCCAACGGCCTTGCCGTCACCAACCCTGCCACCGGCGAAGTTATTGGTCATGTTCCCAATCTGGGCGCCGCCGAAACCGCCGAAGCTATTGCTGCTGCCGAGACCGCGCGCCATGAGTGGGCTAAACGCACCGCCAAAACGCGTAGTCAAATTCTGCGTCGCTGGTACGAACTGATGATGGAGAACCAGGACGATCTGGGCGCCATCCTGACAGCTGAGCAGGGCAAGCCACTGGCCGAAGCCAGAGGTGAGATCGCCTATGGTGCCAGCTTCATTGAGTGGTTCGCAGAAGAGGCCCGCCGCGCCTATGGTGATGTCACCCCAGGCCACGCTCCAGACAAACGCATCCTGACGATCAAACAACCCATCGGGGTTGTAGCCGCGATTACGCCGTGGAATTTCCCAAACGCTATGATCACGCGCAAGGCTGGCCCTGCTCTGGCGGCGGGCTGCTCCATGGTTCTGAAACCGGCCAGCCAGACTCCATTCTCAGCTATCGCGTTGGCGGTTCTGGCCGAAAGAGCGGGCCTGCCTGCGGGGCTGTTCTCGGTCGTCACCGGCTCAGCCCGTGGCATTGGCGGCGAGATGACCGGGAACCCGACAGTGCAGAAGCTGACCTTTACCGGTTCGACCGAGATCGGAACGCTTCTATATGCGCAATGCGCGCCAACGATCAAAAAACTGGGGTTGGAGCTGGGTGGCAATGCGCCCTTCATTGTATTCGATGATGCTGATCTGGACGCCGCTGTGGAAGGAGCGGTGATCGCCAAATTTCGAAATAATGGTCAGACCTGCGTTTGCGCCAACCGCATTTACGTGCAGGCTGGTGTCTACGATTCCTTTGCCGCCAAGCTGCGCGACAAAGTAGCGACTTTGCCCACTGGTAATGGCTTTGACGAAGGTATCATATTTGGTCCGCTGATCGATCAGGCGGCTGTCGACAAGGTTGCTGAACACATCGCTGATGCGACCTCGAAAGGTGCCGAAGTCACTCTGGGCGGCAATTCACACGATCTGGGTGGCACATTCTTTGAGCCAACCATTTTGACCGGTGTTACTTCGGAGATGGCGGTCGCGACCGAAGAGACGTTTGGCCCGGTCGCACCCCTTTTTAAGTTCAACACCGAAAGCGAAGTCGTCGCTGCGGCAAATAACACCGAGTTTGGCCTTGCCTCATATTTCTATTCCCGCGACCTGGCTCGCGTTTGGCGAGTTTCCGAGAAGCTGGAATATGGCATGGTCGGAATCAACACCGGCCTGATCTCGACTGCGGAAGCTCCGTTTGGCGGGGTTAAGATGTCTGGTCTGGGCCGTGAAGGCTCGCGCCATGGGCTGGATGACTTCATGGAACTCAAATACCTGTGCATGGGCGGCATCGACACCGCCGAGGAGGCTTAATGCGCTTTGCTACTTTCACCGCCGAAGGGGATACCTTCTTTGGCGCGATTACCGATGATGGTGCGATTGCCCTGAACGGTGATTTCCCCGAGTTTTCAAGCCTGTATGAGGTCATCGCTGCGGGTGAGTTTAGCCGGTTGGCTGCGGCGGCCGAGGGTAAGCCTGTGACTCATTTCGATTTCACCTATGAAATGGTGATGCCGGATGCCCGTCGCATTCTGTGCGTCGGCGTGAACTTCCCGGACAGAAATGCGGAATACAAGGATGGCAGCGCGCAGCCGGAATATATGTCGCTGTTCCCCCGCTTTGCCAGCGGCTTTACCGGCCACAACCGCCCGCTGATCCGTCCGCCGGAAAACCACACGCTGGATTACGAGGGCGAAGTGGCCATTGTAATCGGCAAGGCGGGTCGCCGGATATCGCAGGACGAAGCCTATGAGCACATCGCCGCGTTGACGCTGTGCAACGAAGGCACGATCCGCGATTGGGTGCGCCATGCCAAGTTCAACGTAACTCAGGGCAAGAACTGGGACAATTCAGGGTCGATCGGCCCTTGGCTGGTGCCCTTCACCGACCCGGCGCAATTGGATGACGCCCGCATTCAAACCCGCGTCAATGGTGAGTTGCGTCAGGACGACACCCTCGACCGCATGATGTTCCCGATCCGGCGCGAGATCGAGTATATCTCGACCTTCATGACCCTGAAGCCGGGTGACATTATCGTAACCGGCACCCCCACCGGTGCGGGCGCGCGCTTTGACCCGCCAAAATATCTTGCACCGGGTGACGTGGTCGAGGTTTCTGTCGAAGGTATCGGCACCCTGCGCAACACAGTCGAGGATGAGAAGGCATGACACCCGAAGAGCATGCCCGCGCAGCAGCCGACCTGCTTCAGGCCGAACGCATCGGCGACCAGATCGGTCTGCTGAGCCTGCGCCACCCCCAGATGGGTATGGACGACGCTTATGAGGTGCAGAACGCCATCTATCGCCAGAAGCTGGCTGAGGGTCGCAAGGTCATCGGGTGGAAAATCGGTCTGACATCGAAAGCGATGCAATATGCGCTGAACATCGATATTCCCGACAGCGGCATCCTGTTTGATGATATGGCGTTTGAAAACGGTGGTACGGTCCCTGCGGGCCGGTTCATCCAGCCCCGGATCGAGGCTGAAATCGCCTTTGTCATGAAATCCGCCGTCGGTGGCGAGAATGTCAGCCGCGACGATATCGTATCCGCCACGGATTACGTCTCACCGGCGATTGAAATTCTGGACACACGTATTCAGCGTCTGGACCCCGAGACCGGCAAGGCCAGAACCGTCTTTGACACGATCAGCGACAATGCCGCCAATGCAGGGATTGTGCTGGGTACAGAGCGCCACGCGATTGACGAATTCGACCTGCGCTGGGTTGGTGCCTTGACCTTCCGCAACGGTGAGATTGAGGAAACCGGCCTTGGGGCCGGCGTATTGAATGATCCTGTTGAAAGTGTTGTCTGGCTGGCCCGGCGCATGGCGCAATACGGACAAAGTATTGAACCCGGACAAGTGATCCTGTCGGGCAGCTTCATTCGCCCCGTCGAATGCCCGCCAAGCACAGAAATTCACGCCGATTTCGGACCCTTCGGCTCAGTCGATATCAAGTTTGATTGAAGGAGCACCTTAATGCCCGCGCCAACAAATCCCTTCAAGGCCGCACTGAAAGCCGGAAAACCCCAGATCGGATGTTGGATTGGGATGGCCAATGCATATGCAGCCGAAATCGCCGCCACATCCAGATTTGACTGGCTGCTTGTTGACGGGGAACATGCCCCGAACGATCTGCGGTCTATCCTTGAGCAAGTGAGGGTCATCGAAGGCACAGGTAGCCAGCCGGTAGCGCGCCTGCCAATTGGCGAGACCTGGATGATCAAGCAATATCTCGATGCTGGCGTCCAAAGCATATTGGTGCCAATGGTTGAAAGCGGCGATCAAGCGCGGGAATTGGTGCGCGCGGTGCAATATCCACCACATGGAGTTCGAGGCGTTGGGTCTGCTCTGGCGCGTGCTTCGCGTTTCGCGGCGATCCCGGATTACCTGACAACGGCAGGCGACCAGATTTGCCTGTTGGTTCAGGTGGAAAACCGCCTTGGCCTGGATGCACTGGATGACATTCTGACGACAGATGTCGACGGCGTATTTATCGGTCCGTCAGATTTGGCCGCGGATATGGGGCACATCGGCAATGCTGGCCACCCCGACGTGGTCGAAGCGGTTTTGGACGCGTTGACAAGGATCGTGGCAGCGGGCAAGGCAGCGGGCATCCTAACGTTGGACCCCGTGATGCAGCGCAAGTGTCTGGATCTTGGGGTTATGTTCCTGGCCACGAATATCGACGTAACACTTTTTGCAAAGTCTATGCGCGGGGCGGCCGAAACTGCGTTGGAAATGTTGCCAGACCAGTGCGCGTCTGGAAATGCGCGAACAGAAATGGCCAGCAAATATCTTCAGCAGTTATGCAAGCACTGGTCCCACAAAGGACAAGTCGAATTTGACGCAACTGAAGGAAACGTTTCGTTTGAAAACCGGCGCGCGGTTGCGATGAAAGCGACGGACGAAGGGCTGGAAATAGTTGCTTCAGTCGGCCCTCGTGAGGATTTGAACTTTTGGATGGGTGTTATAGAGGACCACCTGAAACGCTTTGCATTTCGTGAGGAGTTCGAGGTTGTTTGGAATGCATAACGCTGGAATGCAAGGGCAACCGAGCGCGCCCCTAATATTCGGTCACCGCCGCAGGCTACGATTTGTAGTCTGCGGGTATTCGACAAGACCCTGCACCGGATTCTGACTCGGGTAAAACAAGCCGCAACTGAGGATTTTCCAAACCTAAAGCGGCATCATCCTCGACAGACGTTGTGACAGCGGAAACAGACAGGCTTGCAACGAGTGATAGATGTCCGGCTTGCCGTCAAAGATGGATGTCACAACAGCCCCTGCCCCATCTACTGCTGGATACCAGCCGCCATGCTGATGATCGACAAATGTTTCATTAGCATAGGTCCAGAGCTTTCTGTACCACTCCTCGTCTTCTGGCCTTCTGTCTAGCACGATCAGAGCGGCAATCGCCCCGATGGCTTCGGTGATGGGCCACCAGAACCGCGAAGCGTTGGCAACGCGGCCATCAAAATCAAGTGTGTAGGCCAACCCGCCATCAGGCAGCCACGCATCTTTCAAAGCCTGCGCAATCAGGTGGCGCGCCGTGTTCGGAGCATTAGGGCTCGTTCGGCCTGACAAATCCCAATGCTGAAGCTGAAGCCGACCCAATTCGAACGAATGCCCCGGCGTTGTTCCGGAAGGCCTGAACATCGGATCGCCCGCATAATCCCGATTAATTTGCCAATCAGACGAATAGTGTTCGGGAAGACGCCAGTTTTCACCGGGTGCAATTTTGCCAATGAAAAAGTCCAGAATGCGACCGGCGCGGGACAGGTAGGTTTCGTCCCCTGTTGCCTCAAAGGCAGCCAGCATCGCCTCAACGCCGTGCATATTGGCATTCATTCCACGATATGCGGAAAACGGCGTCCAATCCCTGTTCCATTCATCGCGAAACAGGCCCGCTTCTTCGTCCCAGAAGTGTTTTTCCAGAACATTTCGGACATCTGTCATTAGTTTGTCTGCATCCGGGTGACCCGTCATTTTCGCACTTGCCGAGGCAAGAAGGACAAAGACGTGCCCATAAGCAAGCTTGCGGTCATCCTTGATCTGATCCCCTTCCAGCGCCCACAGATATCCGCCGTGGTCGCGATCTCGGTGATGGCTTTCAAGATATGCCATACCGTGATCAATGATCCGTTCAGCACCTAGAAAACCAGACAGATGTCCTAATGCAAAAGAATGAATCAACCGGGTTGTCGTGTGCAGCTCCTGCAGCTTGCCGGGCAGCGGGCGACGATCGTGACCAAGTGTATAGAACCCGGGTTCATCCCGGCAACTTGCGCTGAAGAACGTAAGTTGCCGCTTGGCCTGGTTCATCAACCAATCGCGGTGTCTTGGCGTTTCAATCCAAAACCCGGTCTCGGACTGTGACCCCGGAAGCAATAACTGATTGTCGTTCATCTAAATATCCCGCGGATGGAGTCCTGTCGTGCGCGACTTGGCCCGATCTTCCAACTTGCCCATCATCTCAGCAAGCCCGTCGCAACGCTGTACCATCCGAAGCAAACAGATGTGCATTCTGTGCTTGAATGCGCAAACCGAGGCGATCCCCGGATTTCACGGGGATATTGCCATGCTTGCGCACCATCATGGGGCCGATCCCCTCGGCATTGACGTAGATGTTCGTGTCCGACCCCAGATGTTCAACAACATCCGCAACGGCCGACAGATCACCGGCACCGTTTTCCACAACATCGATGTGTTCCGGCCTTACACCCAGTTCTTTGGCCTGAGCGGCAAGGGGTTGATCGAGAATTTTAATTTCAACCCCATTCCCGACATTCACGCCAGTTTCAGTTCCCAATACAGGCACAACATTCATGGTGGGTGAGCCGATAAACTGCGCAACAAACTTGTTGGCCGGTCTTTCATAAAGCTCAAGCGGGCTGCCGACTTGCTGGATGTCGCCTGCGTTCAGAACAACGATCCGATCTGCCAGCGTCAACGCTTCGACCTGATCATGGGTCACATAGATCATGGTCGCGCTGAGCTTTTGATGCAGCCGCGCAATCTCCAGCCGCATCTCGACACGCAGAGCGGCGTCAAGGTTTGACAATGGCTCGTCAAACAGAAATGCGCGCGGGTCTCGGATGATGGCCCGCCCCATGGCAACCCGCTGACGTTGACCACCCGAAAGGGCCTTGGGCAAGCGATCCGTCAATTTGGTCAATCCCAGCGTCTCTGCCGCCTGGGCGACCTTTGATATGCGTTCAGCCACCGGAGCTTTGCGGATTTCCATCGAGAAACCCATGTTTCGCGCGACGTCCATATGCGGATAGAGAGCGTAGGATTGGAACACCATCGCGATGTCCCGGTCCCTTGGCCTCACATCGTTCATACGCTCGCCATCGATCAGAAAGTCGCCGCTTGATATCGGTTCAAGACCAGCAACCATGCGCAGCAAAGTGGATTTGCCGCAGCCTGACGGGCCGACCAGAACGATGAACTCACCATCCTGAATTTCAAGATTGATGTTGCGCAGGACCTCGACGGATCCATAGCGTTTTGCAACGTCACGAAGTTCGATACGTGCCATGATCTGGCCTCCTATCCTTTGACCGCGCCGGACGTGAGGCCCTGCACGAGATAGCGTTGAATGAAGATGAAGAAGAGGCAACTTGGGATCAGAGCCAGCACGCCGGCCGCCATCATTTGCCCCCAATCGACCGAGAATTTGGAAACAAATGTCAACAAGCCAACCGGGAATGTCATCGCGTCGTTCTTCGAGATCAGCATCAACGCAAACAACAGCTCGGACCACGCGGCAGTAAAGACAAACCCAAGCGTCGCCCCTAACCCGGGCAATGTCAGCGGGAACACCACTTTGCGCAGCGCCTGAAACCGTGTACAGCCATCCATCATCGCCGCATCTTCCAGATCTTTGGGTATGCCATCAAAAAATGACTGCATCAGGAATGTTGCAAAGGGGATGTTGAACGCAGTGTAGACCACGATAAGGCTTGTCAGCGAATTCAGCAGCCCCAGGTCCGCGATGATCTTGTAGATGGGTGCGATGATCATCAGCAGGGGGAACATTTGAGTGACTAGCATCAAGGCGATGATGATGCGTTTGCCCGCAAAAACGAAGCGGGAAAAGGCATAACCCGCCCCAGCTGCGAACAAGGTCGTAAAGAACGCCGCGCCCAGCGACACCACAAGAGAGTTCCGGAAATAGGCCACAAAATCAGTCTGAAAGATAACCGTTTTGAAGTTTGAAAAGGTCACCTCGCTTGGAAACAGGCGGGTGCCCTCTGAAAAGATCAGCGCGTCCGGCGTCAACCCGATCTTGAGCAACCAATAAAGCGGGAACAACGCAAAGATCAGATAGAACGCAAGTGCCGCGTATTTACCCACAACCAGCAGAGGGTTGGGTTTCCTGACAGCTGACATGGTCAACTCCTCAAATCTTGACTAGCTTCTTGCGAAGCCAGAGCAGGATAACGGCGTAAATCAGAAGGATCAGCAGCAGCGCCACAGCAATGGTTGACGCGTAGCCGAAGTCCAATTTGCGAAAAGCGGTGGTGAATATGTAGGTCGACAGGATTTGCGTCGAATTGGCAGGCCCGCCGCCGGTCATCACATAGATCAGGTCGGCGAAATTGGCGATCCAGATCGTCCTCAGCATCACTGTGATCGCGATCATCGGAGCAAGGAACGGCAACGTGATCTTGGTGAAAGTCTGCCAGGGGGTCGCGCCATCAACTTCTGCCGCCTCATAAAGCTCACCGGGTATCGATTGCAAAGCCGCCAGCAGTGTGATCGCAAAGAAAGGAACGCCGAACCAGATATTTGCAGTGATCGGGCCCCATATGGCAAGCTTGGGATCGCCAAGGATATTGTAGGGCTCTGACAGAATACCAAGGGCGGCCAGCCAATGCGGTAGCGGGCCGATGACAGGGTTAAAAAGCCACGCCCATGTCAGCGCAGAAAGGAAGGTCGGGACAGCCCAGGGTAGGAAAACAAGCGCCTGAAAAAGTTTCTTTCCATAGAACTGCGTATTCAAAAGCATGGCAAGACCAAGGCCAAGCAGAAACTGGAACGTTATCGACCAAAAGGTCCAGAACAGCGTGTTCTCCATTGCGATCCAGAACTTGCGGTCTTTCCACAGATCAACGTAGTTTTCAAACCCGATCCAGCCAGAAGCAAAAGGCTTCAACAGCTCAATGGATTGGAACGAATATGAGATTCCGATGATTAGCGGAACCATGATCACCGCACCGATCAGAAGAATTGCGGGTGACAAATAGAAAAACGGCTCGACCATGTATTGCAGGTAGAGCGAGCGTCGTGCCCGGGTTTCCCCGGGCCTGACAGTTTTCTGAGTGCGTGAAATCACTGTTTTGCCTTCCACTTGGCGTGCTCATCAGTGAGGAACTCGGCCCACTCATCTGCGACGTCCTGCGCGCTGCGCTGCCCCAACAGGGCTTCCTGACTGGTTTCCAGCAGAAGCGTGCTGCCAAAATAGCCCCACTGTTCCAGGTTGGTTGGCATTGTTGTCGGCACATATTGCTCGCCGTTCAGTTCCTCAAACCAGCCTTTGAATTGCTCGGTCTGGAAATGAGGATCCTGATCGGCGCCTTTATGGATCGGAATGACGCCTACGCGTTTTGCCCACGTGGCGTTGGCTTCGGGCGTCGACAAGGCCGCAACCAGATCAAAGGCTTCGTCTTCATGTTCAGTCGCATTGAAGATCGACCAGCCTGCGAACCCAATTGTTGGGAAAGCTTTGCCCGATGGTCCGACAGGCATCGGAATGACCGCGAAATCTTCGGCAGGCATCCGTTCGGCAATAGCGATCAGTGCGTCCGGGTCCTGATCAAGGAATGCACAGGTGCCGGAATAGAAGCCGGCCACGATCTCGTTAAAGCCCCAACTGACGGCATCCTTGGGCGCATACCCGTTCTGATACATATCGATCATGAACTGGATACCTTCGACCGAGCCGGGCTCGTTGATGCGGCTGACACCGTCTTCTGTGAAGAACTCGTTGGTGCCGTTCATGGCTGCCGCGAACATGATCCAGCCATTTGTTCCACCGGGACCACCGCGCAAACAGTATCCGTACTTGCCCTCAAGCTCGGACACCGCGGCCGAGGCTGCCTTGAACTCCTCCATCGTAGTCGGGGGAGCGTCGATACCCGCTTCGGCCAGCAGTTTCTTGTTGTAGAACATCGCCCGAAGGTAGAAGCCGTACGGGATCATATAAAGGTCACCCGCCTGGCTGCCCATGGCGACTGTCTTGTCAGTCAGCGAAGCCCCGTGTTCCCATCCGGCGACATGATCCTTGAGACTGACCAGCTGATCGGACCCCGCATAGAGGGCCTGCCAGGTGTCGGGCATTTCAACCACATCCGGGATGTCGCCTCCTGCCACCATTGTTGCCAGCTTTTCGAACGCGTTGCCCCAGGGTAGCGATACAATCTCGACAGTGACGTCTGGGTTATTGGCTTCAAACTCATCAACCAGTCCCTGAAGCACCTCTGTACGCTCGGGGCTTGTAATAACCTCGACCAGTTTCAGTGTGGTCTCGGCATAAGACGCCGAACCCATGAGCACGGCCGCAGCCGTCATTCCAGTTAGTAGTTTTTTCATGTTTTCCTCCTGTTGGTTTTATTGAGCGAACGGTTCTAAGCCGTGCTTTCGGCGAGAGCCGAAGCAAAATCGGCCCATAGATCTTCCGCCGACTCGAGCCCCAAACTCAGGCGCACAAGATTGGGTGAGACCCCAAATTTCTGCATTGAGTTCTGTTCGCCAGCCTGAGCAAGCCCGACGCGCGCAGGCAGGATCAGACTTTCGAAGCCACCCCAGCTCACACCGAGGCGGAATAGGTTCAAGGCATCAGAAAGTTTTGCGATGTCGACACTGTCATCAAACTCAACCGACATAAGACCGGACCGCCCGGTCAACCCGGGCACGTCGTTGGCACCGGGTGAGTTGACCCGCCTGACCTGCGGAACAGTGGCCAGGCGATCAACAAACGTGTTGGCCGTTGCTTGATGCTGCATCATGCGTGCGTTCAGCGTGCGCAGGCCGCGCGTCAGCAGGAAGGCTTCAAAAGGTGCCAGTTTGGCGCCAAGCAAAGGAAGTGTCAGATCACGGATGCGGGCGATATGGTCCCGGGAGGCAACCACCACGCCCGCAACCGTGTCCGAGTGCCCCGAAATGTATTTCGAGGCCGAGTGGATGACGATGTCGATGCCCAATGCGAGGGGGCGTTGGAACACCGGGCTTGCCCATGAATTATCGATCATCGTCAACACATTGTGGCGTCTGGCATGCTCTGCGACGCGACGCAGATCCATCGCCTCAAAAACGATCGATCCGGGGCTCTCCAGATAGGCCACCGTTACATCGGCAAGCAGATCGGGGTCGTTCTCGAAACGCTCCGGCGCATGGTAGTCGATATGCACCCCAAACGGGCGCAGGATGCGCTCCATGAACCGGAATGAATCCGGATAGACATGTTCGACGCAGGCAATTCGGTCACCGGGTTTGACAAATGCCAGCAGCGTTGAGGAAATGGCCGCCATCCCGGAAGCAAATGCAACGGCTGCCTGACCTTGCTCGGCTTCAGCCATAAGCGTTTCAAACGCGGCGACGGTCGGGTTTTCCACGCGCGTGTAGATGGCCGTTTCTGATCTTCCGGCCATCCGGTCTTCAAAACTTTGGTAGTTGTCGAAGGTGAACAGTGACGTTTGAACGATCGGCGGCGTGACCGAACCAGCCGCATCCGGGAAGGTTGCTGCAAGACGCGTCGAAAGGTCTTCGTAATCAGACATTCTGGCTTTCCATGATTTCTAGGACTTCTGCTTCGACCATGTCCATGATCGCGCCGATAATACTTGCGGCTTCGTCTGCACGGCCGGAGACAACTGCTTCGGCCAGCGGCGCATGTATTGGAATTGAGGCCTGCCCCAAGTGTGGTTGACCGAAGGGCGTGTCATATACTTCGTGAAAAGCTTTTTGAATTTGCCGGATCAACTGCCCGAAAAGTGGATTTCCGCACGCTTCATGCAGTGCCGCGTGAAACCGGTAATCGGCCGGCCGCCAATCCTCACCTGCAGAATGCACAGCTATGAGTTCCGCAACGCGGGCCGAAATCAAAAGCCGCTGCGCGTCTGAGCAATTCAGTGCTGCCAACCTTGCTGCCTCGATTTCCAGTGGCCGGCGCACAGCGTGTGTTCGCAAAAGGCTTTCGGCTTCGAGCTTCAGCGTGAGTGGGAGATGGATCGTATTGGCAGATACCTCGGCCGCCAATCGCGTCCCGGCTTTCTTGTTCCGTACAACGATGCCCATGTTCTGCCAACTTGTCAGGGCCTCGCGAACCTTCGCCCGTCCGATCCCAAGCTGATTTGCGATTTCGATCTCTGGCGGCAGGCGATCGCCTACCTTCAATCCTTCCAGTTCGATCATTCCAGAGAGAGCCTCCAGAACGTCCCGGCCGCTGCTGCCAGCCGGTAGCACCTTCAAGGTGTTGCCGACACTCTCAGCTTTTTCCTTTGGGGGCGTTCTTTTGACCACGCGCGGCTTCTCCGATTCGTATTTCATTCACTTTTACATTTAATGTAGGACAAAATAAACAATAATGTCCGACATTATTAAGGCGCTTGTCATCCTTACAGGTGAAGTCGAAAAATCCGGTCTCGGTCATTTCGCGGCGGGATCAATGCAGCCTTAATCGCCTGCGGCTAGTTGGCAGGCTGCGGTCTTCGCGCGTCCGTCTATTTGCTGTATTCCGCCCGATTTGCCGTAACCCTGAAGCGCCCGCCCAGCGGCGCTTGTAATTGCCGTTAGGTTTTTGTCAGCTACGGCTGAATAGTGCTTCTTTACGCTAGGGACCCGCGGTTTCTTGCCCAAAAAAAGATGTGCAAACTTGGCAAGGCTGATCTAACTTTTTAAATGCGGGGGCGCATCTCCGGATAATATGGATTTAAAACATTGAAACCTGAACACCGCGTATCTGCGGCCCCCCGGCATGAACTGCGCAATGTGCGCAATCAGGGGATCGCGTTCCTTGCTTTGGCGTTCTTGTTCAGCATTTTTGTGAACCTGCTTATGCTGACGGGCCCATTGTTCATGTTGCAGGTGTATGACCGGGTATTGGGCTCGCGTGCGGTGGAAACCCTGACAGCGCTGTTTTTGTTGGTGGCGTTGCTTTATGCGCTGATGGCGATGCTGGATTTTGCCCGCGGACGCATCGTGGCCCGGTTCGGCGCACGGTTCCAGTCACAGTTGGATGAGCGCGTCTTCGAAGCAACGCTGCGGCGTTCACTTTTGCCGCAAATACGATCTGCCCCGGCAACGGCCTTGCGTGATTTGGAATCCATTCGAAACCTGTGCTCATCCCCCGTTCTGCTGGCGGTGATGGATATTCCATGGACGCCTGTTTTTCTGGGTGCGATTTTCCTGTTTCATCCCTTGCTGGGCTGGCTGGCCGTGGCAAGCGGTGTTCTGCTTGTCGTGATTGCACTGCTCAATCAGGCTCTGACCAGCAGAAAAGTCGCTGAAGCACAAACTGCAGCAGCGCGGGCAAACGCCTTTGCGGAACATGCGAGACAAGCGGCAGAGGTTGTGCGCTCACAGGGTATGCAGGCGGACGTGACAAAGCGGTGGTTGGACCAGCGTTCGAATGCCTTGCGCCAAACCATTTCGGCCAGCGACTGGACAGGCAGTTTTACGTCTTTGACCAAGTCGTTACGACTGTTTCTTCAATCTGCAATGCTTGCCTTGGGCGCGTGGCTGGTTTTGCAAAACGAAATGACACCGGGCGCGATGATCGCGGGTTCAATCCTTTTGGGTCGGGCCCTCGCTCCGGTCGAACAAGCGGTCGGCCAATGGGGTATGATCGAACGTGCACGAACGGCTTGGACTTCCCTAAGCCGGTTTTTGGATCAGACCCCGCCCGAAGAGCAGCGGATTCGCTTGCCCATCCCGAAAGCGCAGCTGGAAGCCAAATCGCTGACTGTCATTCCCCCCGGGGCAACAACGCCAACGTTGCGGAACGTGAATCTGAAGCTGCAACCGGGCAAGGCGCTGGGTGTCATCGGCAAAAGCGGATCGGGAAAGACGACACTGGCCAAGGCGTTGCTGGGGCTTTGGAATCCGGCAGCCGGTGAAATTCGACTGGGTGGTGCCACTCTGGATCAATATGACTCTAACGATCTGGGCAGCCATATCGGATATTTGCCGCAGCAGGTTACCCTGTTTAACGGGACTGTGGCCGAGAACATCGCCCGGATGTCAGAAAACCCGGATTCCGAAGCAGTGGTGGCCGCAGCCAAGAAAGCCAATGCGCACGACCTGATCCTGTCTTTGGAGAAAGGTTATGGTACCTTCCTTGAAGGCAATGACAGTCAGTTGTCAGGCGGGCAGAAACAGCGCATCGCTCTGGCCCGCGCCCTCTATGGCGACCCTGTTCTGCTTATTCTCGACGAACCAAACTCGGCACTGGACGCGGATGGCACCGAAGCCTTGAACGCGGCCGTGAGGGGGCTCAAGGCGGCAGGCAAAGCCGCCATCATCATGACACACCGCCCGCAGGCCATTTCGGAATGTGACGATCTGGCCGTTGTCGAAAAAGGACAAGTGGTCAGGTTCGGCAGCCGTGACGAGGTTCTCAGTGCAATGGTGCAGAATGCTGGCGCGATTAAGCGCAAGCTAAGCCCCGTAGGTGAATAATGGCAAAAAAGACGACCAAGAAGCAGGCGCAGGCCTGGAGTATGAAAATTCCTGCCTTGGTGGGATTCGCCGCACTTGCCATTTTGGTTGGCGGATTGGGTCTTTGGGCAGTGAAGACGCGCCTCGCAGGTGCGATCGTATCCTCAGGCGTGATCGAGGTACAAAGCAACCGTCAGGTGGTAGAACACCCCGATGGCGGCGTTGTTGGAGAGATCTTTGTTCGCGACGGTGATGTGGTCGCCTCGGGCGAGATGCTGTTGCGGCTGGATGATACTTTCCTATCGTCCGAACAGACGATTGTGGAAGCGCAGCTTTTTGAGCTTCTGACACGGCGTGTCCGGCTTCAGGCCGAACGCGACGGGCTTTCGTCGCAAGAGTTGGCGGCGCGGTTGCACGAGGTTCAGACGGAATACAGCATTGATCTGGACCTGATCGAAGGTCAGCAAAACCTGTTCGACGCCCGGGTGGAAACCCTATCCAAACAGCAAGAACAGCTGAACAAGCAGCTGGTTCAGATCGAGAGTGAGATTGAAGGCACGCAGGCCCAACTCGTTTCGCTGCGCCGTCAGGTTGAATTGATCGAGGATGAGCTGGAAGACCAGCAAAGCCTGTTGAAACGAGGATTGACGCAAACCAGTCGTGTACTGGCCCTGCAACGGGAAGAAGCCAGCCTGACAGGTGAAATAGGCCGACTGGAAGCCGCAGTCGCCCGCCTCAAAGGGCAGATCGCTTCAACCGAGATCCAGATTGTTGAACTGACTGCTACCCGCCGCGAAGAGGCGATTACCACGTTGCGGGACGTACAGGCACAAGTTGCTGAACTATCGGAACGCCGACTGTCCCTGTCCGAGCGGCTGACACGATTGGACATCCGCGCACCGGTCAGCGGAACAGTATATGGAAGTCAGGTCTTTGCCCTTCAGTCTGTCGTTCAGCCGGGTGAACCCATGATGTATGTTGTTCCACAGGATACGCCATTGCTTGTCGCCGCGCGCGTTGACGCGATCCATGTGGATCAGCTGCATGTGGGTCAACCTGTCGCCCTGCGGTTTCCGGCCTTCAATCAGCGTGAAACGCCTGAATTGGACGGGCAGGTCAAAAACGTGTCAGCCGATACATTCACGGATGAAAAGTCCGGCTTTACATTCTACCGCGCCGAAGTGGTTATGAATGATGGCGAGCTGGACCGTCTCAACGGTCAGGAGCTTTTGCCGGGTATGCCTGTTGAGACACTGATCAAAACCGATGAACGCACCCCGTTGTCCTATCTGGTCAAGCCGATGGCCGATTACTTCAATCGTGCATTTAGGGAATGACGGCAGGGCTATCTCTGGATAACTGCGCTTTCCCATTCAGCCAGAAAACGGCGGCGTTTTAATTTGTCCAAAAACGTCATCAGCGCTGGATCCAGCCCGATCGTTTCACGTTCTTCGTCCGTGTCAAAAGGTGCCAAAGGCGGGAGGGTGTGGCCACCACCTGATTGCGTGGATTGCTTTGATACAAGGTGACGAACAAAAGACGCGGCAAACTCGGGTACGGGTGTACCTTCAAGAACCATCGCCGTGCGCATCATGGTCGTCTGAAAATCCGACGGCAGGATAACATCAAGCGTATCCTTGTGCCCGGCGCGCGCATCCGCATAGCTGCCAAGTACATTATAGGCTACGGCGATCTCACCTTTGACAAGATCATCAATCATGTCGCCGGAACAGCAGTACAGACGCACATCCAACCCGCCCATGACTTCCATCAGACGCCAGAACGTTTCTGACGCACGGGCATCCTGCGTCGCAAACAGATACCCTAGACCAGACTGACGGATGTCATAAGTTCCCACCCGGCCCCGAAAACTGTCCGGTCGCATTCGAAGGGCTTCAATCAATTGCTGTCGGGTCTCTGGGACAGGCGCGCCGGAAAAGGCGGCACGGTTGATCACGATGGTCGCGGGCTCGAACGTGAAGGCGAAAAGACTGCGATGCCACTGCGCCCAGGACGGCAGGGATATGTCATCTATCACGCGTCCATAACCGTCATTGGCCAGTTTCAGTTGCAGGTCCATGGCGCTGGAAATGACAATATCGAAATCTTCCGGTGCGGCGCGCACGATCCGATCGATGTCAGCAGTACCCGTCACCAAATACTCGACAGAAATGTCAGGGTTTTCCTTGATAAAGATGGAAATCGTAGGCTCAAACAAAAACGTATCCGTGCTTGAGATGACCCGAATATGCGCCTCGTCTGCTTCGGCGTTGAATACTTGCCGATCCTCCCAGACTTGCGCCTGTGTAACAGCGGGAAACCAAAGGAAGACTAAAGCGATAATGTAACGCATGCGCCGCCTCCCTGTCTGTTGGACAAGTCAAGCGCTCCACCATGCGCTGTCGCAACGTCCTGCGCGATGGTCAGGCCCAAACCGGACCCAATGGTACCACTTGCGTTCTTACCCCGTTCAAACCGACGCGTGAGAGTGTCAATTTCGTTTAAGGGAAACCCCGGGCCACGGTCTTTTACCCGGATTTGAGCCCGTGGCTCCGACGTGACTTCGATGCGAACAGAACTGTCGGCCGGAGCATATTTAAGTGCGTTGTCAATCATGTTGCGCACGGCGTTTTGAATGAGGATGGGGTCACCTGAATACATGACCTGTGGGTCGCCACAAAGCGACAACGACAAGTCCTTCATCTCGGCAATTGGTGTCAGGCGCTGCACAAGGTCACTGACCAAAGCGTTCAGGTCAATGTCTTCCCGCTCAAGGTGGTCAGCCCGGAACGTGATCATCGCATGATCCAACAGCTGTCCGGCTGCACGAGAGCTTTCATCAATGGCGCGCACCATCGAACGCAGCGCCTCGCGGTTTTCTTCTTTTTCAACCCTTTGCAAAGTGGCGTCAGCATAGGACCTGACCGTAGCAAGAGGAGTGCGAACACGGTGGGCCGCCTCGGCAATAAAGTCTTCTGACTGGCTGAGTGACTGATCAAGCCGACCCATCAATGAGTTCAGCGAAGCGACCAAGGGGGCCATTTCGCGGGGTACCGGCTTTTTGAACGGGCTCAGATCCTGCGGCCCACGGCGGGTGACAGAGGTTGTCAATCTATTCAACTGCCCGATGGTCGAGGACGTCGCCCAGAAGGAAAGAGCGGCAGCAAGGGCAAAGAACCCTACGCCCAGAATCGCTGCATTGCGCGAAATCTGGTCCAGAGTTTCGGCCAACGCGTCTTGTGTCTGCCCCAGCGCGACCACCAGTTCGGTTTGTTTATCCAATCCCACCAAAGTCCGGCTGGCGCTGACCTGACGAATGGTTTCACCGCGAATCTGACTGGAACTGAAAAGCGACTTTCCGTCACGCGGTCCAATGGTCGGTGGAAAATCCTCATATCCGGAAAGAAACGTGCCGTCCTGAAAAATAGAATAGAAGATCCGGTCGTCCGCAGGGGTGCTTAGCATCGCGAAGGCGGCATATGGGATATCGACCTCCAACACCCCTTCCCGCAAAGCGGCCGCATCGAGGATTGAGGCCACCGATGCACCAAGAATGTTGTCTTGTCCCTGTTGCGCGACCTGCGCAGCATAGTTTCGGACTGCGACAAACAGCAGGAACGCAAGTATGGCCGCGCCGCCGATCAGTGTCAGAACCAGCCTGTTCCGCAGCGATCCTGACACATTGGGATCAGGAGGCATGGTCAAGTCTGTATCCCAGCCCACGAAGCGTGGTGATCTTCAGGTCCGAGGGTTCCAGATGCTTGCGCAAACGGCCCACATAAACTTCGATCGCGTTATCAGAGACATCATCATCATAAGAAAACAGCCGGTCCGTTAGTTTTTGTTTCGAAAAAACCTGACCAGGTGCGCTGATGAACAATTCCAACAGGCGCAGTTCACGATTGCGCAGCGACACGGTCTCGTCACCCACGGTCAGATGGCCAGCCAGGGGATCGAATACGATGCCGCCGACTTCTATCGTTGTCTTCGTATTCCCGGATTTGCGACGCAGAACTGCGCGGCAGCGCGCTTCAAGCTCGGCATGATCAAACGGTTTGGTGACATAATCGTCAGCACCAAGATCAAGCGAGCCGATTCGATCCGAAACCTGACTGCGGGCCGTCAAAACGATCACCGGCGTGTCCAAATGGCTCGCGCGATGCCGCTTGAGGAAATCGCGACCGTCCCCATCCGGCAGCATGATATCCAGCAGGATCAGATCGTATTCCTGAGTTTCAACGAAGGCAGTTGCATCACCTAATGTAGACGCGTTATCAACCACATGCCCGTCTAACCTCATGCGGGAACTGATCGCGTTTGCGAGGTCTAGATTGTCTTCGACAAGCAGAAATTTCATCGGGCTTTTATACTATTCTCGCGCGTGACAGGTTGATGTCAGGTTGGTGTGTTTTTTGTTCTTCCCAATCTGAGCCGCCATGCGGCCCGTTGTCAAATGGGAGGACATCATGACAACATTCGCACTGGGCCGTCGCGCCCTTATCGCAGCTGTAGCTGCAGTAGGTCTTGCAGGACCCGTTCTGGCTGAAGACCAGGTAGTGGACAGCATCCACTTTCTGATCCCCGGCGGCGCCGGTGGTGGTTGGGACGGCACCGCCCGCGGCACCGGCGAAGCGCTGACGAACGCCGGTCTTGTGGGCACCGCGTCTTATGAAAACATGTCAGGTGGTGGTGGCGGCAAAGCCATCGGCTATCTGATTGAAAACGCCGACAGCAACCACGGGACATTGATGGTAAACTCCACGCCAATCGTGATCCGTTCGTTGACTGGCGTGTTCCCTCACAACTTCCGCGACCTGACGCTGGTGTCGGGTACGATCGGTGATTACGCAGCCATTGTTGTCGGTAAAGACAGCCCCATCAATTCTATGAGTGATCTGCTGGCAGCTTTCGACGCCGACCCCGGCAACACGGCCATCGGCGGTGGCTCGGTTCCTGGTGGTATGGACCACCTGGTCGCAGCCATGGTGATGGAAGCGGCCGGAAAAGATGCGCTTGGCGTGAAGTACATTCCATATGATGCGGGTGGCAAAGCCATGGCTGCCCTTCTGTCCGGTGAGATCGCAGCGCTGTCTACAGGTTTCTCTGAAGCCGTCGATCTGGCCAACGCAGGTGAAGTTAAGATCATCGGCGTCACATCGGCAGATCGCGTAGATGCCGCCCCAGACGCGATGACCATGAAAGAACAGGGCATCGACACCACCTTTGTGAACTGGCGTGGCTTCTTTGCGGCCCCGGGTCTGCCCGAGGACAAGCTTGCAGCCTACCAGGCCGCGATTGCCAAGATGTACGACACCCCGGAATGGGAAGAGGTTCGTGCACGCAACGGTTGGGTGAACATCCACAACTCGGGCGATGATTTCCGGTCATTTCTTGAGCAGCAGGAACAACAGATCGGTGATCTGATGAAGAAGCTGGGCTTCCTCTGAATCCAACCTGGGCAGAGCGGTAACCCGCTCTGCCAACCCTGACGACAAAAAAGGAGGGGGTCTCATGGCGCTGGATCGCTGGATCGCGCTCATTCTTCTGGGTGTTTGTTTAACATATGGCTACGCCGCTTGGTTCACGATGGACAGTAGTCTACCCCCTTTCATGCAAAGAAACCCCATATGGCCAAGCACTTTCCCAAAAGTCTTGTCAATTCTGGGGATCATCACGGCCACGATCATTCTGCTGGGCTTTGAAAAGGCTGAACCCAGCGAACCTGAAATCGATTACCGGCGGTTGGGCGATTACCATCTTGGTCAGGCGATCATGCTGCTGGTTCTGATGGTTGTCTACGCGTTGTGCCTGCGTCCCGTCGGGTTCCTGATCTCAACTTCGGCCTTCCTGATCTTTGGGTCTTTTATCCTGGGTGAACGAAAATGGCATATCATGCTGCCCGTCGCCCTGATCGCCACCGGTACGGTCTGGTATCTGGTTCAGGAAGTCCTTGGCATATACATGCGCCCTTTGCCCGGCATTTTCGGAGGCTGACATGCTTGAAGGACTTCTGATTGGCCTGCAAACGGCATTCTCACTGCAAAATCTGCTGATGGTCGTGGCGGGCTGTCTGATTGGCACATTCATCGGAATGCTGCCGGGTCTGGGCCCGATGTCGATCATCGCCATCATGATCCCGGTAGCTATTTCCATGGGCGACCCGTCCGCTGCGTTGATCCTGCTGGCCGGCGTGTATTATGGCGCCATTTTTGGTGGTTCGACCTCTTCTATTCTGCTGAATGCGCCGGGGGTCGCGGGTACCGTCGCCTCCAGCTTTGACGGCTACCCGATGGCACGTCAGGGCAAAGCGGGCAAAGCCCTGACCATTGCAGCAATCGCGAGTTTTGCAGGCGGTACGCTAGGCGCATTGCTTTTGATGATTTTCGCCCCTGCCCTGTCGTCTGTTGCGTTGCTTTTCCATTCAGCCGAGTATTTCGCGCTGATGGTTGTCGGCTTGTCGGCCATTGCCGCCTTTGCGGGAACAGGTCAGGTTGCCAAGGCTATCATAATGACAATCCTTGGATTGATTATGGCCACCGTCGGTGAAGGCGCACTGTTCAATATGCCTCGTTTCACCATGGGCGTCATGGATTTGCAGTCGGGCTTTGGCTTTATCACACTTGCAATGGCCATGTTCGCGTTACCCGAGGCGCTGTTTCTTGTTCTCAAACCCAAGGACCTTAAGGGCGAAGAAGGTGAAATCAAGGACCTGCGCATAAGCAGGGAGGAAGCCAAAGCCATTGCTCCGGTGATTGGTCGCCAGTCTATCCAAGGGTTTTTCATCGGCGTTCTGCCCGGTGCAGGCGCAACGATTGCCAGTTTTCTGGGCTATGCGGTTGAGCGTAACATCGCCCCAAAGGCCGAGCAGGACGAATTCGGCAAAGGGTCGATCAAAGGGCTGGCCGCGCCTGAAACAGCAAACAACGCCGCCTGTACAGGCTCGTTCGTGCCGCTTCTGACGCTTGGCATTCCCGGATCTGGAACGACGGCGATCCTGCTTGGCGCATTGATTGCCCTGAACGTGACGCCGGGCCCACGCCTTATGCTGGACGAACCGCAGATCTTTTGGGCGGTCATCATGTCCATGTTCATTGGCAATCTGGTGCTTCTGATCCTGAATCTGCCGCTGATCCCCTATATTGCCAAAGTTCTCTCGGTGCCGCGTAACTATCTGATCCCCTTTATTTTGTTCTTTACTCTGATGGGGGCCTATATCGGACAGAACAATGCAACCGAACTGCTGATACTGGTGGGTTTTGGGGTATGCGCAACGGCGTTGAAATTTGCTGATTACCCACTGGCACCACTGCTGATCGGTTTCATCCTCGGCGGTATGATGGAAGACAACTTCTCACGGTCCATGCAGTTGTACGATGGTATCGCCTTTATCTGGGAACGCCCGATGACGCTGGGTCTGCTGGTTATTGCGGCGCTTCTGGTGCTCCTACCCAGCTACCGCGCGCGCCGTGCACAGGCCCGGGCGGAAGGGGTTGCCGAAGGTGACTGACCCGCTGGCGGGAATACGGGTTCTCGATCTGACCAATGTCCTCGCGGGTCCGTATTGCTGCTACCAACTGGCATTGATGGGTGCCGACGTGATCAAGGTCGAACGCCCCGATGGTGGCGACCTTGCTCGCGTTCTGGGTGCAGATCCCGCCAGAAACAAGGCGGGGATGGGGATCAGTTTTCTGGCGCAGAACGCCGGGAAAAAGTCTGTCACGCTGGACATGAAATCGGAAAAGGGCAAGGCGCTTCTGAAACGCCTTGTCCAGTCAGCTGATGTTCTGGTGGAAAACTTCCGGCCCGGAGTAATGGATCGTCTTGGTCTAGGGTATGAAGTTCTGCGCAACGTTAATCCCAACCTGATCTATTGCGCCATCAGCGGGTTCGGGCAGGATGGCCCCCGGCGCGGCGATCCGGCTTATGACCAGATTGTGCAGGGTATCAGCGGCGTGATGTCAATCACCGGCGCCCCCGACACGGCACCGTATCGCGTCGGCTATCCGTTGGCGGACACGGTCGGGGGGATGACGGCCGCCTTTGCAGTCGCGGCGGCATTGAACGCCAACCCGCGCGGCACCTACCTGGATGTTGCGATGTCCGAAGCCGTGATTTCGACGATGGGTTGGGTTGTTTCAAATTATCTGGTGGGTGGCATAACGCCCGGAGCGCATGGGAATGAGAACACAACCTCAGCGCCCTCAGGTACATTTTCCACGCGGGACAACCCGATCAACATCGCGGCCAATCGGGACGAGCAATGGCAGGCGCTTGCCCGCTGCCTGGGGCGGGATGATCTTCTGAACAACCCCGATTACGCAACGCGTGAAGATCGCAAAACAAACCGCCACGCCTTACGTACAGAACTGGAACGCACCCTAAAGACGAAGGCTGCGTCCGAGTGGGCGAGTGAACTAAACGCATTGGGGGTACCGACAGGACAAGTTCTGACCGTGCCCGAGGCCCTTGCAGACCCGCAACTTTCCGATCGCGGTCTGATTGGCTCTTTACAGGTTCACGGCGAACAAATGCAACTTGCAGGCAGTCCCGTCGTAATGAATGGCGCCCGGCGAATGCCGCAAATCGCGCCACCAAAACTTGGGGCCGACAACAAGGCGGTGTGGTCCGAAATCGGATTGACCGACGCGGAAGTCGACGCGCTGAGCAGAGAGGGGATCATATGAGCGATGTGTCAGATTGGTGGGCAACATCCATCATCGATATGGAACCTGGCCGGATAGACCTGCGCGGGGAGCCGATTCAAAACCTGATCGGACGCCTTGGTTTTGCGGAGATGATCTGGTTTATGGTACGCGGCGACCGCCCATCAAAAGCGCAGGCCCAATTGTTCGAAGCCGCGCTGGTCGCGGCAGTCGACCACGGTCCTCAGGCACCGTCGATTGCAACCGCGCGCATGGCGGTTACCTGTGGCCTGCCTCTCAACAACGCGATGGCGAGCGCTGTGAACATGTTGGGCGACATTCATGGAGGGGCTGGCGAGCAGGCCGTGGAACTCTACCACTTTGTGGGCCATTACCCTGGCACTTTGGCGCAGGCAATCGATGCGTGGATCGAAAGCCACGGAAAGATACTTCCGGGTTTTGGACACAGGTTTCACACGCCCACAGACCCCCGCGCGCCGCGCCTGATGGACTTGGTCGCCGAAGCGGTGAAAACCGGTGCTTGCGATGGGCAATTCATGCGCATTGCGCAGCAGATCGAGGCAGAAATTGCGCGGCGTAAGGGTAAACCCGTCCCGATGAACATCGATGGCGCAACCGCAGTTATTTATGCCGAGCTTGGGTTTGCGCCACCATTGGCGCGCGGCCTTTTCTGCCTGTCCCGATCAGTGGGTATTCTGGCACATGCCTGGGAGCAGATGCAGCAAGGTGGTCGCAACAAAGGGCCGACCCCACCCTCATATCGCTGGACGTACCAGCCGGGTTAAGCGCTTTTCCGATGGGATCGATTTGCCAACAGATCGGCGGCCGCACGGGCAATAACCAGCTCTTCATTTGTCGGGATAACCATGGCGACCACTCGGGACAGGTCTGTCGAGATGATCCGATCATTGTCCGCGTTGGCATCGGGATCCAGTTCAATCCCCAGCCAGCCCATTCCGGAACATACCCTGTCGCGTACAAGGCGCGAGTTTTCTCCGATACCACCTGTGAAGATCAAGGCATCAATACCGCCCAATATTGCGGCCATTGCCCCAAGTTCGCGGCGGATGCGGAACGTGAAATAGCTGATGGCCTGTCGGCTTTCGCGGGTATCTGCTTTTTCAAGAGTGCGCATGTCGCTTGAAAGTCCCGAAAGACCCAGCAACCCTGATTTGCGAAACAGAAGGTCGGAAATCTCTGAGGCGCTCAACCCTTCCTGATCCATCAGATACAACAAAACACCGGGATCAAGCTGACCGCAACGGGATCCCATCGGCAGACCGTCCAACGACGAAAACCCCATGGTCGAACCGACGGATCGCCCCCCGATCATGGCACACATCGACGCACCGTTGCCCAGATGCGCAACCACAACCCGCCCCGCGTGCAAAAGCGGCGCGGTTTTGGCCAAATGGTCTGAGATGTATTCATAACTAAGCCCGTGAAAACCATAGCGTCGGACGCCTTTGTCGTAATACTCGCGCGGCAGGGCGAATACGTCGTTCTCCCAGGGGTGGTTGCGATGAAAGGCCGTGTCGAAACAGGCAATCTGGGCAGCATTTGGAAAACGTTCCATAGCTGCCTTGACGCCAGCCAGGTTGTGCGGCTGGTGCAGAGGTGCATACGGAGAGAGCTTGTCCAACTCCTCCAAAGCAGCGGCGGTCAACGGCAAAGGCGTATCGATCTCAGGTCCGCCGTGAACAATACGGTGCCCAACCGCGGTGACCTCGCAACTGGGGAAGGCCCGTGACAACAGGTTCAGTACCCAGTCCAGTGCAGCAGCGTGATCGTGAATATCGCCTGCCGTGCCATTCGCCAGAACTCCACCGCCAGATGACCGCGCCTTGACGATTGGCTCCGGCTCGCCGATCCGTTCGACCACACCGGTGCACACCATGACTGGATCGTCTTCTGTCAGTTCGAACAGGCCGAACTTCATCGAAGACGATCCGGCATTCAGTGTCACGACATGTGTCATGCATATCCTCTGGTTTGCGAAAAGGTGAAGTTCCTAAGGTTTACTGATCCGCTCTGGTACAAGGTTGAGTTTAAGACATTACCCAAGACTACGAGCCAGCCAACCGCTACAAACCCCGGTCTTTGCAAATCTCCATGGAAGAAAAGATCGTTCAGCCCATTTTTTTCCGGGGTGCCAACATCACCTTCATTCCTGCCAACCTAGTCGTAATCATGGATTGGAGCACGTGCAAGGCACTAAGCTGACGCCGTCAAGCACGGGTCCCGAAGCACAGTTCACTTCATCCGCCGCGACGGTTTCCTCCCCCCCCATGTTTTCGCATGGTCAACCCAATGCGCTTTCTCGCGACATCAACATCGACGACACGTACTTTAACCACCTGCCCGGTTTTAACCACGTCATGCGGATCTTTGACAAACCGGTCCGCCAGCTGGCTGACATGAATAAGCCCATCCTGATGCACGCCGATATCCACAAAAGCGCCGAAGGCGGCGACGTTGGTGACTGTGCCTTCCAAAACCATTCCGGGTTTCAGATCGGTGATTTCTTCGATGCCATCGGTGAAAGATGCGGTGACAAAACTGGGGCGGGGGTCGCGACCGGGCTTTTCCAGTTCGGCAAAGATGTCCCTAACCGTCGGCAGGCCGAAATCCTGAGTTACAAATTGTTCCGCCCGCAACCCCTTTAACGCGCCATCATGGCCCATGATGTGCCGGATATCGCGACCGCAGGCGGCAACGACCCGGCGCGCAATGTCATAGGCTTCGGGGTGCACTGAAGACGCATCTAAAGGCTCTGAACCGTCCCTGATGCGCAGGAAACCGGCGCATTGTTCGAACGCACGTGGTCCAAGGCGGGCGACGGACAGCAAATCCTTCCGCGATAGGAAGGGCCCATTCAGGTCACGGTGGGTGACAATCGCTTCGGCCTGCGCCGGACCCAGACCAGACACGCGTGACAGCAAAGGGGCAGATGCGGTGTTCAGATCAACCCCGACAGCATTCACCACATCCTCGATCGCGGAATCCAGCGACTGTGACAGGCGATGCTGATCCACATCATGCTGATACTGGCCAACACCAATGGATTTCGGTTCGATTTTAACCAGCTCGGCCAAGGGGTCCTGCAATCGGCGCGCAATCGAGACCGCGCCACGTAGCGAGACATCCAGATCAGGAAATTCGCGCGCAGCCAGTTCAGATGCGGAATAAACCGAAGCGCCAGCTTCTGACACCACCACTTTTGTTGGTGCTTTCACCGTCTTGGGTAGAAGTGCAAGAGTGTCTGCAACCAACCTTTCGGTTTCACGGCTGGCCGTCCCGTTCCCGATTGCGATCAGTTCGATCCGATGAGCTGATATCAGATTGAGGATACTGGCCTGTGCACCTCGCAGATCATTCTTCGGCTGAAACGGGTACAATGTATCAGTGGCGACAACCTTGCCGGTTGCATCAACAACAGCAGCCTTTACGCCCGTACGAATGCCCGGATCCAGACCCAAGGTCGCCTTGGCACCTGCCGGTGCGGCAAACAGCAGATCCTTGAGGTTTCGCGAGAAGACCTGAATGGCTTCGTCCTGCGCCCGGCTGCGCAGATCAGCCATCAGTTCGACCATCATTGAGAGCGAAAGTTTCACCCGCCAAGTCCAGCCCGCGACTTTGCGCAACCATGCGTCTGCTAGCCCTGTTCCACGTGTCTGTAGATGGGCGGCGACAATCGTCTCGGCCCGCGCGGCACCAATTTCCGGTTCAGGCGCGATATCCAGCGTGACGATGCCCTCTTTGGATGCCCGCAGCATCGCCAATGCCCGATGTGACGGCACGTCCGCCCACAATTCGGAATGGTCAAAGTAGTCACTGAACTTGGTGCCGTCCTTTTCCTTGCCTTCTATGACCTTTGCGCTGAGCAGAGCCTCGTGCTGCATGAAACTGCGCAATTCGCCCAGCAGAGCGGCGTTTTCTGTCAACCGCTCGGTCAAAATATCCCGCGCACCGTTCAAAGCATCCCGGGTCGTTGTTACCGCCTCGGTGAGGTACGCCGCGGCTAATATTTCAGGGTCGCAGTTGCGGTCCGCCAGAATAGCGTCAACCAAAGGTTCAAGCCCATTTTCGCGTGCAATCATCGCCTTGGTGCGCCGTTTTGGCTTATACGGCAGATAAATGTCTTCCAACTGCGCTTTGGTTTCCGCGCGCGCAATGGATTTACTCAGATCGTCGGTCAGTTTGCCCTGATCCTTGATCGAGTTCAGAATGGTTTCCCGCCGCGCTTCAAGCTCGCGCAGATAAGTCAGCCGCTCAGACAGCAGGCGCAATTGGGTGTCGTCCAATCCTCCGGTTGCTTCTTTCCGGTATCGGGCGACAAAAGGCACGGTTGCTCCTTCGTCCAGTAGCTTGATCGCGGCACCGACCTGCTCGGAACGTGCCTTAATTTCGGTGGCGATAGTGCGGGCGATACGGTCCAATGGTGCCTCCTGAAGCGACGGTGGAAGAACTTCTTAACCAGCCGTTTCGGCAAGGGGAAGACCCTTGGTTCACTCCGCAGTCAGGCCGTTTCAGTTTGGCTGTTCATCAAGTCAGCACGCCAGGCAGTGTCCACATCAAACCCACGGCATAAGTCCGCGATACGGGCTACGCGTGCTTACCGAATGGGCCATATGTGCCAAGGTCACCAGATCATAAACCGGCAGGCTCAATTCCTTCTGAATTGAGGCCGCGTAAGGCGGTAGATCGGTGCATTCCAGTACCAGCGAACGGATTTCCGGTGTATCGCGTTTCAGTTTGCGTACAGCATTCAGAACTTCAGCCTCAATCAGATCGGTATCCATTCGGGTGCGCGTATTGCGCAGGATGACTTCGGCGAACTCGGTCGTGTTCTCAAGACCCTGCACAGCTACGGGGATATCCCCTGCCCCAACTCCATCGAAATGGCGTTGCGTCAGCGCCGAGGAATCGGCGGTTATCACTCCTACCGGTGCACTGGCACCGGTCATGTGATAAGCCAGCGGCACTTGAATCAGGCTTGAGGCAAAAACGGGCACGGACACAGCTTCGGCCAGCTCTTTCTGGAACAATGCAAGAAACCCGCAACTGCCAGTGATGGCCCGCACACCTTCGGATTCAAGCCTCTGCGCGCCTTTGATGAAGGGCTCCAGCAACTCTGGTGTCGGGTTGTTCAGCAGCTTTGGTACTGTGACGCCTTCAATCATCTCATACAGCACCGGGAACGGAAGACTCGATGGGTTTTTGATATGGCCCGGAGGTTTGGGGAAATAGCTTTCCAGGCACAAAACTCCGATGGATGCCCCGCAGATATTCTGTCCACCTGGGTAGATCGGCATGACGTTGTGATCCTTCTCGAGAAGTCGCTTCGCGTGTTTCAAAACCGCGACAAGGCAAATGGGTCCAGACTGATGTTCAGACGCTGTCCAGCTACCAGATCGGCCACAAGCTCTCCGGTTTTAGGCGCCATCATCAGGCCATAGTGGGAATGACCGAAAGCGCTGAACAATCCCTGATGTCCGTCAATCGGCCCGATGGCAGGCAAGCTGTCTGGAAACGATGGGCGGCGCCCCATCCAGAATTGCGTGTCGGCAGTATTAAGATCCGGTATCATTGCCTTGGCTTGTCGCGTCAGTAACGCCTGTTTTCGTGGATCGGGCGGGGCATCTACACGCGCAAACTCGGCGGTGCCTGCCACACGCAGCCCGCCCTGCATCGAACTGGCAACCACTTTGGCATCCACATCCATGACCGAATTCTGAAGGCTCGCCAAAGGTGCGGGGAACTGAACATGGTACCCACGTTCAGCAGCCAGCGGCACAGACAGACCCAAAGGTTTCAAAAGCTCGGCAGACCACACACCTGCAGCCAATATGACTGTATCAGCCTGATGCGTATCGGTCTGGGTTGTCAGATGCCACCGCCCCTCGTCGGTACGGTTCAGTTTTCGAACTTCGGCCCGAATAAACTCAGCGCCTTGTTGGCGCGCTTTTTCAGCCAGAACCGCGCCAACCTGACCGGGTGATGTAATCCGTGCCTGACCTTTGATAAGGATCGCTGCTTCGAAATCCCTGGATAGAGCGGGTTCAATTCGGCGCAACTCTAGGCCGTCGATCCTCTCGAGTTGCCCACCTTTCTCCTGTCGGATCAGATATCCCAGCGCCTTCAGGTCAGCTTGATTCGGGTGTCGGAAAGCATGGATGTAGTTGGAATCGACAATCAGGTCTTCATAACCAGTGTTCTGCAAATGACGTCGATACAACTCTATCGACGGTCTGCAAAGAAGCTCCATCGCATCCGAGATTCGGCGGACCGATCGTTCATCAGATGCTTTCAAAAACCTCAGGCCCCAAGGGACCATCCTCGGCCAGAACGAGGCCCTGACGGACAAGGCGCTTTTGGGGTCCAGCAGCATCCGGGGAATTGCCTTCCAGATACCGGGAACCGCTTGGGGGATCACTGACCATGGCGAGACGACACCGGCATTACCGAATGAGGTCTCCTGCCCGGGCTCTCCCCGGTCAATCAACCGCACGGTTTTGCCACGTTCCTGCAATGACAGCGCGCAGCAGATGCCGACGATCCCGGCGCCAATTATGGTAACACGTTCAGACATGTCAGGCCGTTGCTTGAGTTCGGGTACGGGCGATCAACTGCGCAACGATCACGGGTGACGCCACTGCCAGCGCGATCAGGTCAGCCGTTAACGTGGGTGCCACGAAGATGATCCCGGCAAAGGCCATCAGAATACGAGACAATACGTTGAGCGGTTGCAGCCAATAGCTGACGACCGCCGCGGACAGAGCGATGACCCCCGCTATGCAACTTGCCGCAGTATATGTGAATTCCCAAAAATCAAACCCTGTGGAGGACACGAACAACAAAACCGGCGCATAGACGAATGCCATCGGCGCTATCACCTTGCCCAACCCGAGCGTAAACGCGGACAGCCCGGTGCGGAACGGATTTGAGTTGGCGATCGCAGCTGCCGCATAAGCCGAGGTACAGACCGGAGGTGTAATTTCGGATACCACACCGTAGTAAAGCACGAACAGGTGGCTTGCGATGGGCGGAACACCCAACTGGGCCAGCGCGGGCTGCGCGACAGAAACCAGCATGATGTAAAGCGCGGTGGTCGGAATACCCGCCCCCATCAAAATGCAGACGACAGCGATGAAGATCAGTGAGATGAACAGTTGCAGGTCTTCGATTGCAAACAGCTGGAAGCTGCCGAACGAGATCATATTATAAAGATCCGCCGCCAGATTGCCTGCCCCTTGCGTGACCATAAATCCGATACGAAAGCCGATACCGGTGGTGTTGATCACACCCACAACAATACCGACAGCGGCGGCAGCGGCACCCACCGCCAGCGAGTATTTTACGCCCAGTTCGACAGCAGCCAGCATCTCGGGTACTTCGATACGTTTTTGTGGGTTCAGTGTGGCTGTCACAGACAGCGCGCAGAGTATCGCGGTCATTGTCAGGTCGAACCCGCCATCCGAGAATTTCCACAACACAAAGGCCAGAAACGCCGCCGCGTAAATCAGCGTTGGTGGCTGCTTGATACGCGACATACCCGCGATCACCGCCAGCGATATGCCGCAGAAGGCCGACATGAATGGCGTGTAACCGGTAAACAGCACCACCAGCAGGCCAATCAGGGGCACGATATTGGCCCAACCTTCAGCCCAGACAGCTTTAAGCTGCGGTAATTGCTCTTTCGTCAGACCCTTCAGGTTCAGCTTGCGCGCCATCAGATGCACAACTGCAAAGACACCGACGTAGTGAAGAAGCGCCGGGAAGATCGCGGCAATGACAATAGTGGTGTAAGGCACCTCCAGGAACTCGGCCATGATAAAGGCCGCGGCTCCCATGATGGGCGGGGTGATCTGGCCGCCCGCCGAGGAAGCGGCCTCGACCCCGCCCGCGAAATGGCCCGGATAACCCAGGCGTTTCATGTTCGGGATGGTCAGCGCGCCGGTTGAAACCGTGTTGGCGACCGAGGACCCTGAGATCGTTCCAAAGAATGCCGATGAAACGACCGACACCTTGGCCGGGCCACCTGTATAGCGACCCGCCAGAATTGTGGCATTGTCGATAAACAACTGTCCCAACCCGGTGCGCTGCGCGATCACACCAAACAAAACGAAATGGAAGACTATGGTCGAAACGACCCAAAGCGTGACGCCATAGATGCCTTCCTGCGGAAAGTACATCGACGACACGAAGGTTTTGAAATTTACACCGGGATGCTGCAACAAACCGGGAAAATAAGGACCAAGCAGAGCGTAAGAGATGAATACGCAGATAATCAGCGGCAGCACCCAACCCAGCGTGCGACGGGCGATGTCAAGTACCAGCAGAATGATAACCACGCCAAGAAAGACATCGTAATTGTTGGGATTACCCATACGAAAAGTCTGTTCCTCGATCCCGAGAAAGGGAATACCGCGCCAGGCAAGTCCAACGTAAAGTGCCGCAACGATGCCAAATGCCATGAATACCAGGTCATAAAGCGGGACGTTCCCAATACGAAACCTGCTGATTTTGAGCGCATATAGGTTTTTGGCCCCGACAATCGGAATGGTCGCATAAACCAGTATGAACAACAGGGCCAGATAAATGCCCATGTGCCAGTGGTCCGCCGGCAAGCCGAAACCTGCGGTGAAGAATTCATAGGACGCGAATAACAGGGCAACAACCCGCAGAACCTTGGCCGTGTTCGGTGTAACCTGACGTACTGCGGCGCCTTCGTCGAACTGTTCTTCGATGGCTGCCAGTTCTTCGGCTGTCAGGTCGTGGTCATCGCGTGTTTCGGTCTCGGACATGATGGCCCTCTGATTGCGCGTGTAAGGAGAGTGCGGTGCCCCGCACAGGGGCACCGACGACAGGCTTCAATGAGGTTCGATTACTGCAGAAGGCCTGCTTCTTTGTAGAACTTCTCTGCACCAGGATGCAGGGGGACACCCAGTGCTTCGACTCCGTCCAAAGCTGTGTCAGCTGTGATCTGCTTGCCTTTGGCGTGACCGTTGTCCAGCAGTTTTCGGGTGTTGTCGTTCCACAGTGCTTTGGTCAGCTGATAGACCAGTTCTTCGGACAGGTCCGACGACACAACCAGCATAGCGCTGACCGCTGGGGTCTTGGTTTCGGAGTCAATCCCTTCATACACACCGCCCGGTATGGCGGAAGGGATATAGGCCGGAATGATCTCGTTGATCTTAGCAAGGTCTTCGTCACTGAACGAGTGCAGGTTCATACCTTTAGTCGATGACAACTGCACCATAGCGGCGACCGGCCAGCCAGCTGCGTAGAAATACGCGTCCAGCTGCCCATCGGCCAGACGCTCGGCGCTCTGACTGTGTTCAACTCTGCTTCGTCCATGTTATCGCGGTTTACGCCCCATGCATCCAGCATCTGCAGCACGGCCACCTGTGTGCCTGAACCCGCCTGTGCGATACCCACGCGCTTGCCTTTGAGATCGCTCAGGTCACCAATGGTCTGACCTGCAGGCAGAACCAGATGCAGATCCTCTGGGAACAGGTTTGCCACAATGCGCAGCTTGGGATGCGGCTTGCCTTCGAACTTGCCTTCGCCCAGATACATCGAACGGGTGACATCAGCGGCGGCCAGACCGGCCTCAAGCTCGCCATTCTCCACTGCCGCGTTGTTAAAGACTGACGCAGTTGTTGATTGTGCAATCGCGATCAGGCCGGGTACGCCGCACTGACCACCCTCTTCGCAGGGGCGCGAGCCCGGAGGGGCCGAGATCCCATTTGCGATGGTTCCGCCAATCGGAAAATAGGTGCCGCCTGCACCACCGGTGCCAATACGGAAAAAAGTTGGGTCCTGTGCAAGTGCAGGCGCGGCCATAGCGCCTGCCAAAGCCAGACCTGTCAGGCATTTCATCAGTCTCATCGTAAGCTCCCAGTTTTGGATCATTGGATTCGGTTTGTCCGAACTCTGATCCAATCAGCCTATGGAGATTTACCATAAATACAAATTTGTTATATTTAACTAAATTAAAGTTTGGCTTATGGATGTGGAATGAACCTTACTCAATTGACTGTTTTTCGTGAGGTGATGGAAAGCGGCTCTATCTCTCAAACTGCAAAAAAACTGAACCGGACACAGCCGGCCATCAGCCTTGCGCTCAAGAACCTAGAAAAAAGTTTGGGGCTGATCCTGTTCGAACGAAGAGGGCGCCGTTTGATTCCAGTACCGGAAGCGCACTACCTATTGTCAGAAACCACCGGTATTCTGGACAGATTATCTACGATTTCCAGTACGATGCACGGACTTCTTAAAGGGAGTTCCGGTAGTTTGAATATTGCAGCGATGCCAGGCCCTTCCACTTTTGCCTTTCCGAATTTCATCAGCCGTTCAGTTGGTGGAAACCCCGATATACAAATTACACTTTCAACCCGCAGCTCTCCACAGATTATGGAACTGGCGGGTACTCAGAACATCGATTTCGGGTTTGCGGATTTTGAACATCCGACAGGTAAGCAACCACAGTTCTCAGCCGAGATCATAAGCGGCGACTGTTTTTGCGCGCTGGACAGAGACAACCCTCTGGCGAAAGAAAGCGCCGTTACGATATCCGATCTTGACGGAGTTCCAATGGGCGGGCTGCATGACACGCATCCGTTTCAGGAAAAAGTGCGACAAGCGTTTCAGATGGTCTCGGCGAATTACACACCAACCGTGACCTGCCAATATTTTCTGCCGCTTATCCCTTTTGTCGGATCGGGCCAATGCTGCACGATTGTCGATCCGTTGACAGTCGTTACCGAGCGGGAGTTGAACATTTCAAACGACCGTGTCGTGTTTTTGCCCTTCAGTGAACCGTTGAGGTATGAATATGCGATCCTGTCACCGAACCACCGGCCTCCGTCCCAGCTAGCGTTGCAGATCAAAGCCGGCTGGAAGGCTGAGGTTTTGTCGATGCTGCATCGAACAGGTGCCAACCCACAGACAGAAATTGCCTGAAAACATACACGTTTCCAGTGCTGCTCAGTTGCGTTGTTCAATTGATGACTCCAGCGTTGACCGCAAAAGTTGCGCATCAAGCGGTTTGTAGAGCAAAGGCAGATTGGCGCGCTTGCAGCGCTTGGCCAGTTCAGGTGATCGGTTGGCCGAAATAACGCAGCCGGGCAGAGGTCCAAACTCGTTCGTCAGGGCATGTATCGCGTCGACACCGGTTCTATCGTGATTCAACTGAAAATCGGCAACTATTGCATCGGGCAGAATGTCAATTTCACGAAGAAGATTGATTGCTTCGTCTTCGCTTTCGCTCTCCAAAACCTCGACCCCCCAGGATTCGATGGTCATGGTCAGTGCGCTACGAAGGTTTTCATCATTCTCAATCAACAATACGACCGTGTTACCAAGTACCTTTGAGCCCGGATCGTGGGCCGCAGGGGCGCTGCTGGATGTGGTCTGCTCTTCCCGCGCCAACGGCACTTCGACCGAGAATCCAGTGCCTTTGCCTACTTCGGAATACAGCTGGATTGGATGTTGCAACAGCCCACAGGCGCGCTCTACGATTGCAAGGCCCAATCCCATACCCTCTGCGGCGCTGGCATCAGAATGCAGGCGCTGAAATTCCTGAAAGACGATGTCTCTTTGGTCTGACGCGATACCGATACCTGTATCCCAGACTTGCAAGGCAATTGCGCCTTTGCGACGCCGCACACCGACCAGAACCTTTCCGGTCTCGGTATACCTGATCGCGTTCGACAGCAGGTTCTGCAAAATCCGACGCAAATAGCTGGCGTCGCTGGTCACACGCGCGTTCGTGTCAACAAATGACAGCTCAAGCCCTTTTGCCTGTGCCACCGGGCGAAATGCGTCTTCCATCTGCGAAAACAGCGTGCTCACTGATATGGTCGACAAATGCGCGGTGGCCCGTCCTGAATCCAGCTTCGAGATATCCAGCAGCGCTTCCAGAATGTGTTCAACGCTGTTCAGCGCACTTTCAGCCTTGCCTGCAACGGTCTTTGCGTCGTCTTTATCCAGGCCGCTGCCCAGCGATGCAACATAAAGCTTTGCGGCAGAAAGGGGTTGCAACAGGTCGTGGCTGGCCGCTGCCACAAATCGCGACTTGGATGCATTTGCACGCTCGGCCTCGTTCAACGCGTCAGCCAGTTCCATTGTGCGCGATGTTACGCGTTGTTCCAACAGCTCTTTGGCTTCGTATAAGGCCTGAGCGGACTTTCGTTCTGCGGTTACATCGGTGAAGGATATCACAAAGCCCCGGTCCGGCATTTCCTGCGCAAACACCGAAAGAATTTTTGACCTTCCGCGGTGCATCTGAAATTGCAGAGGACGGCGATAAGTTTGCCGCGTCACCCAATCCAGCAGATCGGCTTCCGTTACCCCCTTCTGGAACTTGATGTTCGTGCCAAGGCGATTGGACAGCGATTCAAACCGGGTCCCCATCTGAAACTGTGCGATCGGAATGGCCAGCAACTCACTGGCGCGGTTGTTCCAACCGATCAGACGGTGTTTGTTGTCAAAAATGCAAACGCCCTGTTCGATATGTTCCAGCGTCGCGCGGATCAGCCTGGCCTTGTCATCCAGTATCCGGTCACGCTCCTGCCGTTCGATCCGCATGATATCGGTCACATCGGTTTGCAGGATAACAGTGCCGCCATCCGGCGTGCGGTGTTCGGATACTTGCGACCACCGATTGCCAACAAGCCGGACATTGAACACCACATGATCGTCCGTATGCCGGTCCAAACGGCTTTTGGCCCAGTCTGTCGGTGTCATTGTTTCAGGCAGGGACAGGAACCCTGATCGGCTGACCAGTTCGACATATTCGGCAAAGCTCAGCCCCGGGCTCAGTCGCTCCTGAATGTCAGGCATATGCAGACCAAAGCGGCTGTTGCACAGCACCAGTTTTTCGTCGCGATTGAATAGGGCAAACCCCTCTTGCACCGTTTCGATTGCATTAGCCAGGTCAGCGCGTGCGGCTTCGGTGTCCTTGTTCGCCTGTGCCAATCTGGCATTGGAATCGTTCAGCAACTCAAGGGCACGTTCCAGATCATTCGTCCGGGCGCGGACCTCTTGTTCAAGCACGGCCGCGCGCTGAAACTGCGCATAAGCTGCGCCTGACGCATCGGTGGATTCTTCTACCCGGCGCATTAGCGCTTCGGCAATCTTGCGAAGTTTCTCGTTCTGGCGGTCAACCGAGTCTGTGGGATCTGTAAGATGCTCGATCATACGTTACTCTTTCTCGGGTGGATAAATCGCAACACCCGTCAGAGTTTGGTTCACATGGATTGAGTTGTACTGCTCTCCGTAAGTTGAGAATCCGACAACGTGGTTGCGGGCCAGAATGTCCGAGATTTCGCGGGTCTTTTGCTTTTCCTGCGCTTCCAGTCGGCGGAGAATGCAATCACAGCCCAGAATGGTGTCGGGTTGCCGTTTCTCGGTCAGAAGGCCGATTTCTTCCTCAAGGTGCTCGACCATGTCCCTTGGTTCGGCCAGCGTCAGCACAAGCCCTTCATCAATGGCCGAGAAAAAGACGAGGTCCCCGTTGCCCGCCACCTGCTGAATGGCGCGGACGTGATGCTGCCCGCCAATCTGTACAACAACGGGGTGCGCCGCAAAGGTGAATGTCGTCAGTTGTTCCGGATCCTTGCCAAGGATACGGGCGTATTCGCGGGCGGCGGGCTCAGCGTTGATCTCCTGAACGATGCGCTTTGCCGGATCCGCCTTGGTTACGACCATACGCCGGGTCGTTGGTACCAGATGATCGGTTTTGAACACCTTGATCGGGCACCGCGTACGAACCTGAGTCAGTATGGCAGCATTGCTCAGCGCCTTGCCCTGATGCAGCACATAGGTACGCCGGAACCGGGTTCCATCACCGGCCGATCCGCCAAACAATGGCACCGGCCCCAAACCGACGGCCAACTCGGAGGTCAACGCATCCTCTTTGGTCGACAATCCGTCGATCATCAGGAATGTAAATTCATGGCTCCAGTCGGGCGCCGTGACCATCATGGCATTTCGGTTGTGGATCATCTCGTTGATGATGCTTTCCGCCTCAAAATCGTTCAGATCGGAAACCAGGACCGTACGCGTGTCGAAATGGGATTGCGGAAGGCCGATTGCGACGATCTGGTCTTCGCAATAACCGCTGTCCGCAAGTTCTCCGGCGGTGGTGCAGCCAACCACCGGCGTAGGCGCAAACACCTGCTCGGCTTTGGCAATGACCGCAGCCGCGTCCGCGTTCGGACTAACAAACAATATCACCAGCGCAAGTGGTTCAGCTCCGAATTGACGTTCGAGCACCCCAAGCGCCTGCCCGGTGTCGTAACGCACGAAAGCCGTTTTGACGATGCCTGTTGCACCGGTCCGGGCTGTCGCCCACCCGACTGCTTGGTCCATCGAGCCTCCTCCCTAAAGCGCGACGATGTGGTGAGAGTATGACGCTTAGCCTTGGTCTTGCAAGACGCTGGCAAACGACGCTTTCTTTGCAATCAGAACGGCTTGCGTCCGGCTTTGCACACCCAGTTTCCGCATGATTGCCGTGACATGCGCTTTGACCGTGGGTTCCGCAATGGACAGGTCATAGGCAATCTGTTTGTTCAGCTTGCCCTCACAGATCAGTTGCAGAATGCGGGCCTGCTGATTTGTCAGCGTCGCAAGCCGATTGACCGCGTCGGCGTGTTCATCCTCTTCGACATTGATCAGAACGCACCCTTCGGGCACGAAAACTTTGCCGGAATGCACTGTCTCGAATGCCAGGCGAAACACATCGCGTTGGCTATGCTTGGGCACATAACCCGATGCGCCCGCCTGAATCACCTGACTGACAACGCGATTATCCGTCATCGAGGACACCACAATAACCGGGGCATTCGCAGCAGCCTTCAGACGGACAAGGCCGTCCAGCCCTTCCACATCCGGCAGGTTGAGGTCCAGCATGACCGCGTCCGGTTTCAGCCCCCCTGACAGAAGTTCCATCGCGCCTTCCAATCGGTCTGCGGTATGGATTTCGCCGATCTGCGCCACGCTTTGCAAGGTCATCGACAGCGCGTCGCAAAACAGGGGGTGGTCATCGACGATCAGCACTTTCTCGAAGCCAGACCTTACAACGGAGTCAGCAAGCATTTGGTATTGCCTTTTTCAATCAGGTTGTCCCCAGCTTACCCAATCCTAACAACGAAAGTAATCTGCGCCTACTGGCCCAAAGTCGTACATAAGATCGGCTCGGCGACACCTACACCCAAGGTCTAATAGGCAGGGCGAAAAACACCACGTAGCGTAAGAAAAAACACCTGGAGAAGAGAAATGGAGCTTAGTGACAGCCGCGTCATTGCCGCGCCGCGATCCAAGGTCTGGGACGCGCTTTTGTCGGATGAGGTTCTGAAAGAATGCGTTCCGGGATGTCAGGAAATGACGGGCTCGGTCGATGACGGGTTCGAAGCGACAGTGGTGCAGAAAGTCGGCCCCGTCAAAGCGACCTTCAAAGGGGCCGTTACCCTTTCTGATATCGTAACGCTTGAAAGCGTGAAGCTCTCGGGTGAAGGTAAGGGTGGGGCTGCTGGTTTTGCCAAGGGTGCGGCCGATGTCAGTTTGTCTGATGTGCCCGAAGGTACTCTGCTGACCTATACCGTCGACGCACGTGTCGGTGGCAAGCTGGCCCAGCTGGGCAGCCGGGTCATCGATGGCGTCGCCAGAAAAATGGCCGACCGGTTCTTTGAAAATTTTCAGAACGCGGTCGAACCCGAAAAAACACCCGATCCGGAAACCTCGGATCAGGTTCAAGCCGAACCTTCTGCCGAGGGTGAAGGCGGCGAAGCAAAAAAAGGTTGGTTCAAGCGCGTATTGGGCGGTTGAACCGTTGGAATTCAGGGAGGAGAAAGTCATGAAAATTTCCATGACCGTGAACGGCAAGGCCGTAAACGGCGAGGTCGAGGGCCGGACATTACTGTCCGGCTTTCTGCGCGAGCAACTGTCATTGACGGGCACGCATGTCGGCTGTGATACGGCCCAGTGCGGCGCCTGCGTTGTACATGTGAATGGTCAGGCGGTGAAGTCGTGCAATATGCTGGCGGTCGAAGCCGACGGTGCTGATGTTGGCACCATCGAAGGTCAGGCAAATGCGGACGGTTCGCTGAACGTGATCCAGCAAGCCTTTCAGGATCATCACGGCCTTCAATGCGGGTTCTGTACACCGGGTATGGTGATGAGCGCCGCAGCGCTGCTGAAAGACAACCCGCGCCCATCTGAGGCAGAAATACGGAAATATCTGGAAGGCAACCTGTGCCGCTGCACAGGCTACCACAATATCGTCAAGGCGATCATGGCCGCCTCAGGTCAGGACGTCGGCAGTATCGCCGCGGAATGATGCCGCTGCGGGCGTAAACGTTGCGCCCGTGGGACAAGTGAAGGGTGCAGCAGCATCCGTTTATGGGAGGAGAACAAGCAATGCCCAAAGACAGTGGCATCGGAGCCAGTTCCAAGCGACGCGAGGACGTCCGCTTTCTGACCGGAGCAGGCAACTATACCGACGACATCAACGTACGTGGTCAGGCCTACGTATATTTCCTGCGGTCCGACATCGCGCATGGTCGGATCAATTCTGTGGATACATCATCCGCAGAAGGTATGCCCGGTGTGATCAGAGTATTCACCGGCAAAGACTTTGAAGGCGTGGGCGGAATGCCCTGTGGCTGGGAAGTGACTGACAAGCACGGCGCGCCGATGCAGGAACCACCACACCCAATTCTGGCACAGGGCAAGGTGCGCCATGTGGGCGATCCGATCGCTGCCGTGGTGGCTGACAGCCTGGAACAGGCCCGTGACGCTGCCGAGGCTATTGATCTGGATATCGAGGAACTGCCCGCCGTGATCGACATGAAATCCGCCGCGCAGGATGGCGCGACGCTGGTTCATGACGATCTGAAAAACAACATCTGCTATGACTGGCAGCTGGGTGAGGCCGACGACGCCAAAGTGAACGACGTCTTTGCCAATGCGGCACATGTCACCACTTTGGATCTGGTGAACAACCGGCTGGTCGCCAACCCGATGGAGCCGCGCGTGGCTGTGGCCGAGTACAGCCGGGGCACGGATGAATATACGCTCTATACCACTTCGCAGAACCCGCATGTCATCCGCTTGTTGATGTGCGCGTTCGTTCTGGGTCTGCCGGAACATAAAGTCCGCGTCGTAGCCCCGGATGTGGGCGGTGGTTTTGGCACCAAGATTTTCCATTACGCAGAAGAAGCGTTCTGCACCTTTGCCGCCAAGGCCTGCAACCGCCCCGTCAAGTGGACCGCCAGCCGGTCCGAGGCGTTCATGTCGGATGCGCAGGGTCGTGACCATGTCAGCACGATTGAGCTGGCTCTGGATGCGGATAACAACTTCATCGGCCTGCGGACCAACACCTATGCCAATCTGGGTGCCTATCTATCGACCTTCTCCAGCTCGGTTCCGACATGGCTGCACGGGACGCTGATGGCTGGCAACTATAAGACCCCGGTCATTCAGGTGAATGTGAAGGCGATGTTCACAAATACGGTGCCCGTGGACGCCTATCGCGGTGCTGGCCGACCCGAAGCAACCTTCCAGCTGGAGCGCGTTATAGACAAGGCCGCGCGCGAGTTGGGTGTCGATCCGATCGCCCTGCGTCGCCAGAACTTTGTCACGCAGTTCCCCTATGACACGCCGGTGGCGCTGACTTACGACACCGGGGATTATAACGGAACAATGGACAAGCTTGAGGCGGCTGCCGATCTGGCAGGCTTTGCCGCACGTCGTGCAAAAAGCGAGGCCAACGGCAAGCTGCGGGGCTTGGGTGTCAACTGCTATATCGAGGCCTGCGGCATCGCGCCCTCGAATATCGTTGGCATGTTGGGGGCCCGGGCGGGTCTTTATGATGCGGCAACTGTTCGGGTGAACGCCACCGGTTCGATCAGCGTGATGGTTGGCGCACACAGCCACGGGCAAGGCCATGAAACAGCCTTCCCGCAGGTCGTGGCCGACATGATCGGTATCGATGAGTCGATGGTCGAGATTGTGCACGGGGATACCTCGAAGATCCCGTTTGGCATGGGCACCTATGGCTCACGCTCGCTGGCGGTTTGCGGCTCGGCTATGGTCAAGGCCACCGAAAAGGTGATCGACAAGGCCAAAAAGATCGCAGCCCATTTGCTGGAGGCGTCCGAGGCGGATATCGAACTTAAGGACGGTCAGTTCAGCGTTGCGGGGACCGACAAGTCTGTAGCTTGGGGAGATGTGACCCTCACGGCTTATGTCCCGCACAACTATCCGCTGGAAGTTGAACCAGGACTGGAGGAAACCGCGTTTTATGACCCGGCCAACTTTACTTTCCCGGCAGGGGCTTATGCCTGTGAGGTCGAGGTTGATCCAGACACAGGTCAGGTCAGTATCGAGAAGTTCACGGCTGCGGATGACTTTGGCAATATCGTCAATCCAATGATCGTTGACGGACAAGTGCATGGCGGTATCGGCCAGGGCATCGGTCAGGCCTTGCTGGAGAACTGTGCCTATGATGAGAACGGCCAATTGCTGAGCGCGTCCTTCATGGACTACGCGATGCCACGCGCCGATGACGTCCCGTTCTACGGCGTGGATCATTCCAGCCAGACACCCTGTACGCACAATCCGCTGGGCGTGAAGGGTTGCGGCGAGGCCGGAGCGATCGGCTCACCGCCTGCGGTGGTCAACGCGGTGCTGGATGCGTTGAACTCGGGTGGAAGGGCTGTTGATCATATCGACATGCCGATGAGCCCGTCACGCGTTTGGACGGCGATGCATGGTTGAGAGGTTGGGGTGCGAGGGGCCAGCCCCTCGCGCTCCCCGGGATATTTATAGCCAGATGAAGGGCGGATCAGCGCCTTTCGGAAAGGAAGAACGAAATGTACAATTTCGAGTTTGAGAAGCCCTCGACCATTGCTGACGCGGTTGCAGCATTGGCAGCAGAGGATGCGCAGGCGTTGGGAGGCGGGCAAACCCTGATCCCGACATTGAAACAGCGATTGGCGGCTCCGTCCAAACTGGTGTCGGTGAGCGGCATTGCCGAGATGCAAGGCGTCTGCGTTGATGATGACGGCTCGGTCTCTGTTGGGGGTGCAACACCTCACGCTGTCGTTGCTCGCGACGCTGCAGGATCTTATCCCGCGCTGGCGGCATTGGCTGGACAAATTGGCGACCCGGCAGTGCGCAATCGTGGAACCATCGGTGGTTCGGTTGCGAACAATGACCCGGCTGCCTGTTATCCGGCGGGTGTGCTGGGATCGGGCGCAACCGTGGTGACCAACGCGCGTCAAATTGCGGCAGATGACTTTTTTCAAGGCATGTTCACCACAGCCCTGGATGAAGGAGAGATCATCACCTCGATCCGCTTTCCGGTTCCGCAGGCGGCAAGCTATCAAAAATTCCTGCAACCAGCATCGCGGTTTGCACTTGTTGGGGTATATTTGGCCCGTTTCACGGACGGCGTGCGCGTGGCGGTGACCGGGGCAAGTGAGGATGGCGTCTTCCGTTGGAGCGAAGCCGAGCAGGCGCTGAACAAGGAGTTTCGCCCGGACGCCTTGATGGACCTTCGGATTAACCCCGCCAACATGATCGCTGATTTACATGGCAGCAAGGAATACCGGGCGCATCTTGTGTCGGTCATGACCAAACGCGCCGTTGAAGCCTGCATGTAGGCATTTCACGACAAGATGCTCAAAAGTCCCGGTTTTTACCGGGGCTTTTTCGTTGAGATATGGTTTTGGTGTCTCACCAAGGTCGGGCTGGCCAGCACTTTTCCGTTGTTTGAGGGTCGTGGCCAGTGTCTGCGCAAAATGAAATCAGGCCGCCCATTTCCGGGCGGCCTGATCAAGTCATAAACTAAGCTTTCGCTTTATTCGGCGGCTTGTGCACCTGTAGCGGCGTGTTTGTCACGCTGGCTGTCGCGGAACAAAGCTTTGGCCAGAGCAATACACATCAGACCCATCACAGCAGTAAAGGGCAATGCACCGATGATCATCGCGTTTCGCAGCGCATCCATCGGGTTGTTTTCACCGGCTGCGAGGATCAGCGCGCCGATCACAGCCGTCAGGATGACACCCCAGATGATGCGGTGCTTGATGCCCGTCTCCTGGCTGCCACCCGACATGATGGTGTTCATCACCAGAATGCCCGAGTCTGCCGACGTGACGAGGAATGTCATGATCAGGATCACGCACATCACGTTCAGCATTGACAGCAGACCACCGTCAATCATGTAAGATAGTGTCACGAACAGCTTGTTGGTGTTCGATGCACCGATGATTGCACCTTCTGCGGCGCCTGCCAGTTCCAGATCAATCGCAGTTCCTCCCAGAACAGTCATCCATGCAAAGCACACCAAAGCCGGGGCGAACACACAGCCTACGATGAACTCGCGGACAGAGCGTCCTTTCGATATGCGCGCGAGGAACAGGCCCACGAAGGGCGAGAACGCGATCCACCAGGCCCAGTAGAACGTGGTCCAACCCGACTGCCAGCCGAACTGACGCCCCTGCTCACCCGCCGCATAAACGGCTGCCAGGGTTGCTTCATCCAACTCTGCTGCTGCCCCTTCCAGGCCACTCTTGAAACCGTCAAAGCTGCCCCACGCATTGGTAGCTCCGCCCATCAGATCATTGGCATGGGCTTGTGCTTCGGCAGGCAAAGCCGCAGCGAAGGCTTCAACTGACAGTGGACCATAGGCGTTAAAGCTGAGCGACAGGATATGCAGGATATAGTCGACCATTGCAGTGCCATAAGTGGTCATAGCAAAGACGAACGAGCCGAAAACAACAAACGTGCCCAACAGGATGATCGACAATACGAGGTTCAGGTTCGACAGGTATTTAACACCACGACCAACGCCTGATACGGCCGAAATAATCGACAGGCACATGATGACGACCAGACCGGTGATCAGACCCACTTTGCTGGGGGTTGGAACTTCACCACCCAGATCCATGACCCACTCCATACCGGTGATGGCATAAAGCCCGTCGATGAACTGGCTGACACCATAGCCGATGGTGACGGAAACACCGAGGATCGTTGCAACAACGCCAAGTACGTCAACCACATGGCCGAAGAAACCATTGACGAAGCGGCCAAACAGAGGCGTCAGCGCCGAACGGATGGTGAGAGGCATGTCGCGGGTATAAGCGTAATATGCCAGCGACAAACCGGTCACCACATAGATGGCCCAAGCGTGAAACCCGTAGTGCAAGAAGGTATAGCGGTAAGCCGACTGCAGTGCTTCGGGTGTATTTCCAACGACCGCCTCGGATACGACTTCGGGGTTCGAACCCCACAGCCCCAACGGTTCTGCGGTTGCAAAAACCATCAGACCAACACCCAGGCCGGCGCCAAACATCATGGAGAACCATGAGAAGTTCGAAAACTCGGGCTTTTCACCGGGTGTTCCCATCACACGGCGACCCGTGGACGGAATAGCGGCGACAACGGCCAGAAAAACGAGGAACAACCCGACAATGACAATGTAGAAGCTGTTGAAAAGCTCAAGCAGCCGCCCGTTCAGGCTGCCAAGCGTGCCGTTTGCATTTGCAGGGAATACTAGTGCCCACAAAACCAGCGCAACCATGATGGCCTTGCTGATCAGGGCAATTGGGACGCTGTAGTTTTCATAAAAACCGGCATCCGCCGTCTTTATCTCAACGTCCGTGAATGGATCGGGTATTGACATATTGCGTTTTCCTCCGTGTGTTCGCCGTTTCTTGTTCTTTTGATTTCTGCTTGGGGTGCACCGCGCGGGACGGCGTAAACAAACATGCCCAATGCACCAAACGATCAGCGAGTTGACTGCAACTCAGCTGAGACTTACGGGGAAGACCACACACCATGTGGGATCGCCCACCGCTCTTTTCCTCCCAGATTGTGTTCGCTTGCAAAAGCTGTTGGTTCGTTGTGGCAAGTCTGTCTGCCGTTGAACCTGGTAGCAGCTTCGCAAGAAGTGGTTGCGCCCTTCAATTCGGGAAAACCTATGACAGAGGTTAGGGCAGCTCACCCAAGAATCCGACCCTTATGCTACTCGAAACGACGCTCTCGGTTACTCGAAACATGTGTTAGCGAGAACAAGTAAAGGGCGTGATTGTGGTTCCTTCTACAGTTTCAATACCAATTTATCCGACTTGGCCCGCGAAACGCATGTGCACAGGAACTCATGCGTTTCCTGCTCTTGCGGAGTAAGTATACCGTCGCGATGATCAACTTCGCCGGAAACGACATCAACGATACAGGTTCCGCAAAGCCCTTCGGAGCAGCCGAAATCAACCTGCACACCATTGGCCTGCAAAACCTCCAGAATAGATTGGTCCTTTCCAACGGGATAGACCGCGCCGGTCGACTGGATCTCGATCTGGAAATCGGCGTTCGGGGCATGTTCAATGTCCGACGCGGCGGCGAACCGTTCAAAGTGTATCGCGCCGCCACGCAGCAAGGCACCAGCTTCCAGTACCGCATTCAGCATCGGTTCCGGGCCGCAGGTATAAACGTCTGCGCCCATCGGCATCGATTGCATGACCGATCTCAGATCGAATACCCCGTCTGTGTTATCACAATGCAAATGATACCATTCATCCAGTCCAAGCGCCCGGAATTGCGCATCCATCGCCGCGTATTCTTTCGATCGAACAAGATAATAGACACGAAAATCCTGCCCTCGGTTCAGCAACTCACGTGCCATTGCAACCAATGGTGTGGCCCCGATACCGCCAGCGATCAAAGTGACGTGCCGATCATGGCTTTCGAGTTTGAAATGGTTGCGGGGACCGCCGATTTCCACGGTCACGCCCTCTTGCAGGTCATGCATCGACAGTGACCCGCCTCGCCCTTCGTCTTCGCGTTTGACGGCCACGTTGATCAGGCGTCCATCCTGGCTCCAGCTCCACAGCGAGTATTGCCGTATCAGACCGTCTTCAAGATGGATGTCCACATGCGCCCCGGGCTCGAGGCTGGTGAAGCGCCCGCTTTCGATCTCGAAGCAGAAATCAGAGGTGTCGGGGCTGAGCGATGTTTTTCGCACAAGGCGGGCAACTTGAGTATCCATCACTTGTCCTGTTCGGTCTCACGTGGCGTACATTCTGCGTCGTTCAGCAAACAACAGGAAAAAAGATAGATTTCAATTGCAAAATTTCTAACATTCGGGTGAATTGAGCTCACCCAGAGTTCAAAAACCAACAAACCTCCATGTCTCGACGCCACTACAACCTTCCTCCACTTACGACACTATCGGCATTTGAAGCCGCCGCTCGGCATCTCAGTTTCAAGGAAGCCGCAAGCGAGCTTTCCGTGACGCCGGGTGCCGTCAGTCATCAGATAAAGGCGCTGGAAAGCGAGCTGGGCGCGGCCCTTTTTGTCCGAAAGCACCGCGGCGTGGAGCTGACCGAGGATGGGCAAGACCTGTTTGAGGCACTCGGCGCTTCGTTCCGGCAGATTTCAAAGGTACTTGAAAAGATTCGCAGCAACGATGTCGAGAACCACGTAACCGTTGGATCAACCACTGCAGTCGCCGCACTTTGGCTGTCGCCGTCTGTCATCCGGTTCTGGCAGGATTTTCCGCACGTGAAAGTGAACCAGATGGCGCAGGACAAGGCCTTCACGGACCGGCCGGATATCGACCTGTTCATCCGCTATGGCCGGGACGCCAACGCGCAACTCACGCACACGAAACTGTATCGCGATATCCTGACACCCGTTTGCAGCCCCCAGATGGCCGCGGACCTTAAAGGGGCCAGCCTAGAAGACCTCGTGCAGCGGCGGCTGATCCATCTCGAAACTCAGGACAGCACCTGGACGACCTGGTCATCCTGGTTCCACGACCTCGGGTTTTCTGGAGTTGTTCCCGTGGAATCGCGGGTGAACAGCTATGCGCTTGCCCTTCAGGTGGCGCGTAAAGGGGCGGGCCTTGCGCTGGGATGGAAACGTCTGGTCCAGCCCATGCTGGCTTCGGGGAAACTCGTCGCGCTGGAGGAATTCAGCCTGCCCGCCCCGGACAACTTCTATCTTGTCGGTCGCCCGGACGATCAGCTTTCGGAAGGGGCGCTGGCTCTCAAGAATTGGTTGCTCAACGAACTGTCTGAAGGTTCGGTTTAGCCTGCCTCAATTTGCCATTAGGTTTTTTAGTATTGAACGTGGGCGGCCTCAGCCGCCAATGGATGCAGCGATAAACTCATTCAAAATCACTCAGGAGTGGCCGATGAACAAGCACGCACCGCTTTCGTCTGTTCTGACACCGGTAAACACCGCAAAGGGTCTGCCGAACGAGCATTATATTGATCCCGCAGTTTTTGCCGAAGAACGGGATGCGGTCTTGTTTGCGAACTGGTCCGGCATCGGCTTTGGCAAAGACATTCCCGAGGCGGGAGATGCATATCCGATCGATTTCCTCGGTGTGCCGCTGTTGATGGTTCGCGATCGCGACGGTCAGATCGGCGTTTTCCAGAACACCTGTCGTCATCGCGGCATGATTTTGGTCGACAAGCCGCAAAAAATCCGCGGCGCGATCCGCTGCCCCTATCACAGCTGGTGCTACGGCCTGAATGGTGAACTGCGGACCGCCCCTCATGTCGGTGGCCCTGGGCAAAACACCCATGAGGATCTGGACTTCGCCGAGTTGGGCCTTATCCGCATCCGCTCGTATGTCTGGCGGGATGTTGTCTTTGTCAATGTCAGCGGCGACGCGCCGGAATTCGAAGATGTCCATGGCGAGTTGATGGAACGCTGGAAAGAATTCGATCAACCGATGTATCACGGTGGCGCTGGCGCATCGGTTTATCTTGAGTTGAACTCGAACTGGAAACTGGCTGTTGAGAACTACTGCGAAAGCTATCACCTGCCCTGGGTTCATCCCGGCCTGAACAGCTATTCGCGTCTGGAAGATCACTACAACATCAACGAACTGGGCAAATATTCGGGTCAGGGCACCTATGTCTACCGCCAGTTCGAGGGTCACGATGGCGAAAAGCTGGATGATTTCGAGAATCTGAGTGAGCAGTGGAATGACGGCGCGGAATATATCGTCGTTTACCCGAATACCCTGCTGGGTGTTCAGCGTGACCACGGCTTTGCCTTCCTCATCGATCCGATCACGCATGAGCGTTCGAACGAACGGATTGAGCTCTACTACGCCAAAAAACCCGAAGACGCGCCCGAACACGAAGCGCTGCGTGCCAAGAATGCGCAACTGTGGAAAACGGTGTTCGAGGAAGACGTCTTTGTGGTTGAAGGCATGCAGAAAGGCCGTCACGGCGTGAAATTCGATGGCGGCCGTTTCTCGCCCGCGATGGACGGCCCGACCCATTGTTTTCATCATTGGGTGGCCACGCAAATCGAAAAAGCCCGCGCTGAAGTGTAAGCAATCCTGAAAATGTTGATCTGGTCAGGCCCTTCTGACCAGATCGCGGATCGGTTGTAACAACAGCAGACGGGACGGCGTTACAGTCTTTTGCCTCCTAGTGAATAGCCGGTGTGAATTCGCTGAAAGGGTCACAGTGGATCTGAACGAACTCGATAAACAACTCTTGCGGGCCCATGCGGAAAAAGATGTACCCGCATTGATCCGGCTGTATCACCAAGCGGCGATTCTCGCCGAAGAGCGCCAGCATCATGAAGCCGCGTGTTTCTATCTGACCCACGCATTTGTGTTTGCGTTGGAATATGGCGCGCCGGAAGCAGATGAGTTAAACCTGAAGTTGTTTGAACGTGGCCGTGCACACCGATTGACGTTCTGACGAATTCGTTTGCTTAAGCGTATCGCGCCGCTAGGCAATTTTCAAAGTTTGAGTTTAGCTGACTTCATTCGATCTCGAATTTTGTCGACATTGTCGATGGGCCAGTCTTCATGAAAGAACAGGCGCGAACGAAAACGCGCGAGATATCCAAAATGCGAAACGAAGCTCAGGCCGTGGTCATCGGCGGAGGAGTGATCGGGTGCTCGATCCTGTATCATTTGACCAAACTGGGATGGTCGGATGTTGTTCTGTTAGAGCGGGACGAGCTGACCTCGGGGTCAACCTGGCACGCAGCCGCCAACATTCACGGATTGCATGACAGTACCAATATCAGCCGCATCCAGCATTACACGATGAGCCTGTATAAAGCGCTGGAAGCTGAAACCGGTCAAAGCTGCGGAGTATTCCAGCCCGGCTCGTTATACCTGGCCCAGACAGAAGAGCGCGAACATCAGCTGAAGCTACAGGCCGCAAAGGCCAAGCTGTATGGCATGAATTTCTATGAGATCAGCATCGAGGAAGCCCAGAAGCTGAACCCACTGGTCAATTACGACGGCATCCGTTGCGTGATGTTCGAACCTGATGGCGGCAATGTGGACCCGTCGGGCGTGACCAATGCCTATGCGGTCGGCGCACGTCAACGTGGGGCGCAGATTCACCGTTTCACTCCGGTCACCGCAACCGAGCAGCAGGAGGATGGCAGCTGGATCGTCAGAACACCAAAAGGTGACATCAGGACACGCTGGGTGGTGAACGCAGCGGGCCTGTGGGGGCGCGAGGTTGCTGCACTGGCTGGAATCGAACTGCCGCTGCAACCTACAGAGCACCAGTATTTCGTAACCGAGTCCATGGCGGATGTGAAAAGCCACGGCACCCGCCTGCCGTCTGTTTCGGACCGGGATGGAGAGTATTACCTGCGTCAGGAAGGCAACGGCTTGCTGGTCGGCGCTTATGAGAAAGACATGAGGTTCTGGGCCGAAGAAGGCACGCCGCTGGATTTTGCCCACGACCTGTTCCCTGATGATCTGGAACGGATCGAAGAGAACATGATGAACGCCATCGAACGCCTGCCCGCGGTTGGTGAAGCCGGGATCAAGCGTGTCATCAACGGCCCAATGATCTGGTCTCCGGATTCGAACGTTCTGATGGGGCCGGTGCCCGAGGTCGACGGCTATTTCTGCTGCAATGGTATCATCCCCGGCTTCTCGCAATCGGGTGGCATGGGCCTGATGGCAGCGCAATGGATCATCGAGGGTGAAACGGAATACGACATGTTCGCCTGGGATCTGGCGCGTTTTGACAGCTGGGCCACCAAGGCATTCACCAAAGCGCGCGTGGCAGATCAGTACAGTCATCGGTTCGCGATCCATTTCCCCAATGAAGAACGCAGCGCCGGTCGTCCGGCACGGGTTCGCCCGATCTATGAGGCGCAGAAAGCCATGGGCGCGGTTTTTGGCCTGAACGCCGGTTGGGAACATCCACTGTGGTTTGCCGCAACGCCCGGCACCAAAGACACCAATGGCTTTACCCGTCAGAACTGGTGGGGACCGGTGGGCGAGGAATGCAGGATGTTGCGCGACCGTGCCGGGATCATCGATATCTCGAATTTCGCCAAATATGTCTGCAAGGGTCCGGGTGCGGCAGACTGGCTGAACGCCGTCTTTGCCAACACCATGCCCAAAACCGTTGGTCGGTCCTGTCTGACCCCACTGATTTCAAAGCGCGGCGGTATTGCAGGCGACTTTACCGTCACCCGCGTGGCTGATGACGAGTTCTGGGTGATCGGCTCGGGCATGGCAGAGCGGTATCACAAACGCTTTTTCAAACAGGTTCCGCTGCCTGAAGGCACCGCTTTCGAAAGCAAAACCGAAGCGATGTGCGGCTTTAACGTGGCCGGCCCCAAGTCCCGCGACATCCTGCAACGTCTGACCAACACATCGCTGGCAACCGAAGATTTCCCGTTCATGCGGTCCGCCAAGATCGAGCTGGCGGGAGTCCAGGTCCTTGCCCTGCGCGTCTCCTTTACTGGCGATCTGGGGTGGGAGCTGCATTGCGACACCCAAGATCAGGCCCGGCTGTACAATGCGTTGCTTGAGGCAGGCAAAGAGTTCGGGGCTGGCCCTGTTGGCAGCCGGGCACTGATGTCTATGCGGGTCGAAAAGGGCTATGGGTCTTGGAGCCGCGAATACAGCCCGGAATACTGGCCGCAGGAAGTTGGTCTTGATCGTCTCTGCAAATTCGAAAAGGACTTCCTCAACAAGGCGGCTGCGCAGAAAGTATTGCAGAACCCGGCTCGGGAACACCTGGTGATCCTGCACCTGAACGAAGCGGATGTGACAGTATCTAACGCCGACGCGACCGGTGGCGAGCCGATCTTCAAGAACGGTGAAGGGATCGGCCGGGTGACCTCGGGCACCTATGGCTACACCGTCGGAATGTCGTTGGCCTTGGGATATGTGAAAAATGCCCAGCCAGGTGATGAGGTCGAGGTTATGGTTCTGGGGCGCCCACACAGAGCCACAATCCTGCATGAACCGCCCTTTGATGCCGCAGGAAAAGCGCTTAGGGCTTAAAACCGCAATAGCTCAAGGCGTTGCCCTTCGGGATATTCCGTCACCACTGCCGGGATGATCGCCAATCCATCCGCTTGCGCAAGCAAAGCAACACGACCACTGTAGGACGGCTCCATCAGACGCAATCGGGGCCGTCCGTCCGGTGTGTAACCGTCAATCTGAACCGGGCGATATTCCTGTCGGCCTGCGGTACGGTACAAAGGTTCCGACAGAACTGCTTGTACGGCTGCCTGTGGGGTGTGGAGCAGACCGGCGCGGCGCGCCATCATCTGCGATCCGATAATTTGCCAGGTCAAAAAAGCAGAAACCGGGTTACCCGGCAGACCGATGTAAAGCGCACGGCCACGCCGACCGAACATGATGGGCTTGCCCGGTTTCATTGCGACTTTCATCACATCCGTCACGCCACCGATCTCGGTGAACAGACGCGGCATATGATCTTCATCGCCGACAGAAACACCACCGGTTGTGATAATCAGGTCAGAGGTTTCAGTCGCGTCCAGCAAGACCTGTTTCAAAAGCTCGGGGTCATCTTCGACCTGCCCCCGGTCCGTGAGGTCAATCCAGGGTTTCTGCAACAGCGCAAGCAGCATGTAACGGTTCGAGTTATAGATCTGCCCCGGCCCAAGGGGCTCACCCGGTTGGCGCAACTCACTGCCGGTTGAAAAGATCGAAACCTTCAGCTTGCGGAGGACCACGACCTCGCCATACCCGGCGGATGCAAGGGCTGCCACCTCACGCGGGCCAATCTCGCAGGCGCGCCGCAAGATCGGCGCTCCGGCATGAAGGTCTTCTCCGGCACGCCGGATATGTTGCCCTGGCTTTGGACGGCGGCTGAAGCGAATTTGCCCCTCTACAACATCACAATCTTCCTGCATGACGATGGCGTCGTAATCAGAGGGAACGGGCGCTCCGGTAAAAATCCTCAGCGCGCTACCCACAGGTGCAGCATGAGATCCGCTGTCCCCCGCCGCGATGCGACCCGCCACCGGCATCTGGAACAGGTCGGTATCGCCAAGATCGGCTGTTCGAACCGCATAGCCATCCATTGCCGAATTGTCGAAAGCGGGCATATCGACCTTGCTGAAACAGTCGCAGGCCAATACTCGCCCAATTGCAGCGGCCAAAGGCAGCGTTTCCGTTTCTGTGATCGGATCAGCAGCGGACAGGCCACGGAACAGGGCCTCATCCACGCTCAGATACACATGCGCGTGTCGATCACAGCCGCATCCATCAGCCATATCCAGCCTCCAACTCTGCGAACATGTCTTCCACCTATTCTAAGGTGGGCTAGGCTCGCTCAACCGACACGACATCCGCGGTACTGTCATTGACATAGGTCACGTGAAACCGCGTCGCGCGCTTCGAAACGACGGGTTGGCTGGCCAAGCGCGACTTCCGCTACAGTGGCTTCTCGGATGGCTCTCAGGCCGGGAACAGCTCTTCCTGATATGCGAACAGCGCCGGTTGCCCACCCGTATGCAACAGCACAACTTTCTGGCCCTGTTGAATTGTGCCGTTTTCAAGTAATTCCAACAAACCTGCAAAGGTTTTGGCCGAGTAGACCGGATCAAGAAAAACACCCTCGGCACGCGCCATCTGTTCAAGCGCCCTCCGTGTGGACGGACCTATCCGCCCGTATCCAGGGGGCAATGCGCCGTCCCATGTGAGGATGTCTTTCATGACCAGAGCCGGGTCAAACTTCATCATACCCGCCAACCGTTCCAATACCTTTTGCAACCGCGCATATTGCTGGTGGCGGTCGCGGCGAACGCAGATGCCATAAACAGGTGTCGTGTTGCCAGCCAGCCGCAGCCCGGCCAAAAACCCGCCGTGGGTCGAACCGCTGCCGGATGGCACCACCGCCACGTCGAAATCGGCGATCTGATCCAGTAGTTCGGCAGCCCCGGCCACATAACCTAACGCCCCCAAGGGCGGATGATCGATGCCCAAGTGAATTACATATGGCTTTCGGCCCTCAGAGATCAGCTGATCTGCCCGCGCGTGAAGGGCATTGTCGGCCCCGGCCTCGTCTTCTCCGGTACCGTAGTGCATGTGCTCGGCACCCAGAAGCCGGGCCAGAAGTACATTTCCCGAGGAATAATAATGGTCTCCCATATCCGGCACACGCTCTTCCAATTGAAGCACGGCCTCCATCCCAAGCTTCGATGCAGCCATGGCAGCCGTGCGCACGAAATTGGATTGCACAGCGCCGGTGATCAGAATGGTATCTGCCCCCTGTTTTTGTGCCTCGCCCATATAGAATTCAAGCTGTCGGGTCTTGTTGCCGCCAAAGCTCAACCCTGTCAAATCATCCCGCTTGATCCACAGATCCAGACCAAGCTGGTCGGACAGACGATCGAGCCGTTCGATCGGCGTAGCAGCTGTCATCAGTCTCGCGCGGGGAAAACCGGCCAGTAGCTGTTCAATCGTCATGTCTGTGTTCCATCAACTCACCCACTCAGGATCGCGCCCGATAGGGCATATCCAGCAAGAATAGGAAGGATAGTGATTGCCGGAAAGATCGCAGACCGGGAATGGCCAGTTTACTGCACAGAGCAACGGCCACGCGGCTCTATTTCTCGCTCGGGTCGCTTTCCGCGTAATTCCGTAATACATCCATATCTGCAATTTCCGCGTGGTTTCGGTTGATCTTAACCCCGACTGGTTTCAACCTCGAAAAAGCGCGGCTCAGGCTTTCGGGTTTCATCCCCAGACGCCCGGCGATCAGCATCTTGTCATACGGAAGTTCAACTTCGCACTGGCCGGCATCGCAATCACACAGGTTCAGCAGGAATTCCGCGACACGCTGCGCGCCCGTCTGGGCTTTGAGCTGTTCGAGCTGCGCCACCAGGGAATGCAGATGCGTGAATGTGGCCGCCAGAATGGACACGCAGATTTCCGGGTCTTGCTTCATCAGCGAAAGCAGCACTGGACTTGGGATGTGCATGATCTCGCAGGGGGATACCGCCTCGGCCGAAACGGGATAGCGCACATTGCGCAGCGCAACGGCTTCGCCAAAGCTTTCACCGCGCGTGAAAACGCTCACCACGGCTTCGGCACCGGTCGGGGAAATGCGAAACAGCTTGACCCAACCAGCCAGTACAACATGTACGGCCTTGGCCTCTTCCTCTTGCAGAAAGATCGTCTCGCCCCGGTCGTATTGCCGCCAGACGGCCTGACGCAGCAGAGTATCGACATGTTGCTCTGGCAGGCTTCGCAAGAGCAGTGACTGCCGCGCAATTATTTTTTGTGCCTCGTGTGACAAGAAGGCAGCCCCTTATTCGTCCGCTCCGGGAACACCCCCGGATGATCAACCCCGAGACATGCTATGCCAAAGCCAGCGCGGGGGTGCCACCCTTTTCTCGGTCTCCAACTTGACTATTGTCATGTAAGCGCGCGCCCCACTGGCATAGGTTCAACGAAATTTCAGTTATCCGGGGAGCACGCCAGATGGACTTCGAGCAATTTTTCAGCCAGAGCCTCGACACTTTGAAAGACGAAGGCAACTACCGGATTTTCATCGACCTGCAACGCCGTCGTGGCGCGTTTCCGAACGCGCGTCAAACCGACGGGCCGGTTCAGCGGGATGTGCGGATCTGGTGCTCAAATGACTATCTGGGCATGGGGCAGCACCCTTCGGTGATCTCTGCCATGCACGACGCACTGGATCGCTGCGGAGCAGGCGCTGGCGGTACGCGCAATATCTCGGGCACCACGCATGATCACGTTCTGCTTGAGGCTGAGCTGGCTGATCTGCATGGGAAAGAAGCCGCGTTGCTGTTCACCTCGGGATATGTGTCGAACTGGGCTGCTTTGGGGACATTGGCCGCGCGAATTCCCGGGCTGATCGTGTTTTCTGATGCACTCAACCACGCCTCGATGATCGAAGGTATCCGGCATTCGCGTGCCCAGAAGGTGATTTGGAAACATAACGACTTGGCGGATTTGGACGCCAAATTGGCCGCAGCGGACCCCGACGCACCCAAGATGATCGCCTTTGAATCGGTTTACTCCATGGATGGTGATATCGCCCCCATCAAGGAAATCTGCGATCTGGCTGACAAATACGGCGCGATGACCTATCTGGACGAGGTTCATGCCGTCGGCCTTTACGGCCCGCGCGGTGGCGGGATCGCTGAACGCGATGGATTGATGGATCGCCTGACTGTCATCGAAGGTACATTGGGCAAAGCGTTCGGCGTGGTTGGTGGGTATATCGCGGCCTCAGCCGCGCTGTGTGATTTTGTCCGCAGCTTTGCCAGTGGCTTCATCTTCACCACTGCCCTACCCCCATCGATTGCAGCCGGCGCTGCCGCATCGATACGGCATTTGAAGCATTCAAGTGCAGAGCGTGACTTGCAAAAGACCCGCGTGGCGCAGGTACGCGCCCGATTGGATGCCGAGGGCATTCCGCATTTGCCCAACCCCAGCCATATCATCCCGGTGATGGTTGGCGACCCTGTGAAGTGTAAATTCATTTCGGACACCCTGCTTGAGGAGTTTGGCATCTACATTCAGCCGATCAACTATCCCACGGTTCCAAAAGGAACCGAGCGCCTGCGGATCACGCCGTCACCCGTTCATACGGATGAGGACATCGATCATCTGGTGGGCGCCCTGTCGGCGCTGTGGCAGCGCTGTCAGATCGCGCGGATGCCAATGGCCGCACAATAACCTAAGCGTCCCTTTGCTTGGTAACCTGCCGTCCCTTTTAGGGGCGGCTTTTTTCAGATCAGGTAAAGTGCAAAGATCACAGCAGAGAACCCCGTCAGAACCAAGGTGAAGCCACGCAGCCAGCCCGGGCTTTCAGCCAGGTCCAGATATCGGGCCAGAATCACACAGGCTTTGATAAGGGCAAGGAGCAGGATACCGCCTGCAATGAGTGCGTCAGGCGTTTTCATCAGGGTCAAAAGCGTTGAAGCCAGACTGAGCGCCAAAAGCGACAGCCACGCGCCGGTGAGTGAATTCGGACGCCTCCGGCGGGAGTATTTAGCAAAAGATGAAGTTGCCGGCATATTGTTTATCCCAGAAGATAAATCACGGGGAACAGCAGGATCCAGACCAGATCGACCATGTGCCAGAACTGTGCGCCCGCCTCGATGTTACGAGGATCATCGCGCCACGCGACCAGCAACAGGATACACACCCCGGCCAGAACATGCGCCGCGTGAAATCCTGTCAGCAGGTAGTAGAACATGAAAAACGGGTGGGTTTCATAGGTAATGCCCTGCCCAGCCTTTCCAGCATATTCCACGCTTTTGATAACCAGGAATGCGATCCCAAGTACGGCCGCGCCTGTCAGGGCAAGCCTGGCCTTGAACCGGAATGCTGCGCGGCGCCAGTTCAGGGCCTGTGCGGCCAGGTAGCCAGATGTGACCAGTATTGCAGTGTTAAAGGCTGCACCTGTTCGATAAAGATGCGATTGCGCCTCGGCAAAGCCTGCAGGGTCGGTCAGGCGAACGCCCATGAACGCGATCAGCCCGGCACCAAAAACCAGCAGCTCACTGATAATCAGAACCCACATCAGCAATTCGCCCGGAAGCTCGTCGATGAAGGAGGTTTCGCTCATGCACCGACCAATTGGCGATATATTTGCGGCAACGCCATGGTCAGGCGGTGCGGGTCTGGGATAACAGCGAAACCGCCCTGTCCGAACATGCGGGGGAACCAGCTTTTGCCGGTTCTGTCGATGGTGACACCAAAAACCGATTGCCCGGCGCGGCGTGCCTCACGCACGGCCATGCACGTGTCTTCAATACCGTGACGCCCTTCGTAATGGTCAAGGTCATTGGGTTTGCCATCGGTGATCACCAGCAACAGGCGGCGTTTGCGGGTCTGACTTGCCAGATCCTTTGAACAGTGGCGGATCGCGGCCCCAAGCCGCGTGTAGTGACCGGGTCGCAGTGATGCGATACGTTGTTCAACTTTGGCACCCATCGGCTCATCAAACCGTTTGCATCGCTGGATATAGACGCGCTGACGTTTCAGCGAACTGAAGGCATGAATGGCGAAATCGTCACCGCAGGCGTTCAGGCCCCAGGCCAAAGCGGCCAGGGCTTCACGTTCAATGTCGATCACGGCGCGACCGGTTACGGCACTTTCAGTGGACCGGCTGACATCCAGCAGGATCGAGACTGCCAGATCGCGCGCCTCGGGGCGGGATTGTTGCCAAATGCGGTCGTTGCTTTCACCACTGGCCATACGGTCAGTTTCGGCGCGCACGGCGGCTTCGATATCCAACTGGTCACCGTCCAGATGGCCGCGTGTCATCACGCGCCCAGGGCGCAGCGCCTCGAACTGGCGTTTGACCGCGCGGATACGGCGGGCGGTGGCAGGGTCCTTGCCAAACGCGGCAGCATCGTCGCGGATATCCGCATCCGACAGCAGGACGTTGACGTGATCTGCTAGATATCGGCCCGAGCGCACGTCCCATTCGGGATAAAGGATGCGACCGGACAGACGCTCCCGGTTCACATCTTCGGGTGCCAGATCAAGGTGCAGTTTCAGCCGCGTTGGCGGGGCTTTTGATATCTGACCCAGGCCAATCTCTTCCTGGTCATCGGCCGCTTTCTTGGCATTGTCGGGATCATCATCGTCGATGCGGCGGTTGATGTTCAGGAACTCGGCCCAGCTGAGGATGGCTTCGAACTTATGCAGAATGAAACTGTCGCTGCGCTCGGCCTGATCCGATTTGCGACGACGGGCGCGGTGGGTTTTCTCACCGGATTCCTCGGGTGGACCTTCAGTTTCGGGGTTTTCCACCTCGTTATGTTCGGAAAAGCCAACTGCGCGCAGTTCGGGCCACAGGGGAACCGGGCGCATAGGCTGATAGCCGCGAGGGGCGATCAGGTCCTCGTCCAGTGTCAGAAGCTGCTCGGCTTTCGCCGACAGCGGTTGAGGGTCACCCAACTTATGGCGGATCAGCTCTTCAACTGCGTCTTCAATCGGTGGCAGGTTGGGGATATCGCGCTGATGCAGCACGCCCTTGCAAAGTTCGGTGTAAAGCGGGCGCAGGCCGGGGGCGTCGTCCAGCGTCGTATCAACCATTTTCTGCGCGGCGATCAGCGCGCGCAGGTCGGCACGCAGCGGATCGTCTTCATCAATTCGCGTTCCGGCATGGGCAGCCGCAGCGGCCAGCCAGACATACAGCGCGCCATTGGCTTCGCGCGCAGGAAAAACCGCCAACCGGTCCGGCAAGCGCAAGACTTCGCCATCAAACGAAGCGCGCGGCATCAGCTCCACTTCGGTCGCCAGACGACGACGCCAACTTAGGCGATGATGTGAAACCTCGGGCGAGACCGGGCGCAATTCTACGCCCGGGCCACCGCCCAGCCCTCGAAAGAGGACGGCCAGCCGCCCCGCGACCTCAGAGAGGTCGACCGCGGCTCCATCGTGCACCTGGGGTGCATCGAGGCGGCTGGCAAGGGTGTGCCACAGTTTCCCGATCGTTTCTTCGGGTTCCCATGGCTCAAAATCGATCTTGACCATCGGCCGGCCTCACCCAAAGACAGCCGTAACAAGATCGAGGAGCCCGCGTTTGATATCCTCGTCATCTGTCAGAGGTTCAATCATGGCGGCGAGGATGGCGCGGTCGGTGGACATGCCTTGTGCGATAAGTGTTGCGGCATAAACAACCAGTCGGGTGGAAACGCCTTCCTCAAGATCCTGACCCTTAAGCCCGCGCAGCTTACCCGCCAGCCGAACCAGCGGCTTGCAACGTTCCAGCGGCAGACCGCTTTCCTGTGCGACCACTTCGGCTTCCATCTGCGCGGATGGGAAATCAAACTCCAAAGAGATGAACCGCTGCCGGGTCGAGGGTTTCAGGGTTTTCAGGATATTCTGGTATCCGGGGTTGTACGACGCCACCAGCATGAAGCCAGGTGCGGCTTCAAGCTCTTCGCCAGTGCGGTCGATTGGCAGGATGCGCCGGTCATCGGTCAGCGGGTGCAGAACGACAGTCACATCCTTACGGGCCTCGACCACCTCGTCGAGGTAGCAGATCGCGCCTTCGCGCACTGCGCGGGTCAGGGGGCCATCGACCCAGACGGTTTCCCCGCCTTTCAGCAGATAACGGCCAATCAGGTCAGCAGCCGCCAGATCATCATGGCAGGCTACGGTATAAAGCGGGCGGCCAAGTTTTGCGGCCATGTGGGCCACAAAGCGGGTCTTGCCGCAGCCCGTCGGACCTTTCAGCAGAACTGGCAAGTCGTTGTTATAAGCCGCGGTGAACACATCGCATTCATCGCCTTGGGGCAGGTAGAAGGGGGCGTTTGCCGCCCCCTCATTCAGTTTTATGGAGCCATCCATATCCATCATCACTCCGCAGGGGTTTCGGCGGCGCCGGGTTCAATAACTTCTTTCCGGGGAACCCAGATCGAGTAGATGAACAGCAGCGCGCCAAGGACCACGACGATACCGGAACCCAGACGCATCCAGTAGAAGATTGCGATCTGGTCTTGTACGTCCATGAAGTAATCTCCGACCACACGTTGCATGTGCGTCTGCACGGTTCCGCCAAAGGTCAGCACGAAGGTCATAAAGACCATACCGCTCGTCATCAGCCAGAACGATCCCATGTTCAGCACCTGATTGTAAGGATCACGGTTCTTGAGGATCGGCATCGCATAGCTGAAGATCGCCAGGTTGAGGCAAACATAGGCTCCGTAGAAGGCCAGGTGACCGTGGGCCGCAGTGATCTGTGTGCCGTGGGTATAGTAGTTTACCCCGTGCAGCGTATGCAGGAAGCCCCAGACACCAGCACCGAAGAAAGCAAGCGTTGCGCAGCCCAGCGACCACAGCAAAGCGGCCTTGTTGGGATGGTCACGACGGCCTTTCCAGACCATGACGAAGGCAAAGGCCATCATCGCGAAGAACGGGATCACCTCGAGGCTTGAGAAGATCGACCCAATCCACTGCCAGTAACCGGGGGTGCCGATCCAATAGTAGTGGTGACCTGTTCCAAGAATTCCCGAGAACAGCGCAGCGGCCACGATGACATAAAGCCATTTTTCGACCACCTCACGGTCCACACCGGTCAGCTTCAGCATCAGGTAGGCCAGGATCGACGCCATGATCAGTTCCCACACACCTTCGACCCACAGGTGGACAACATACCACCAGTATTGCTTGTCCAGAGACAGGTTGCCTGGGTTGTAGAAGGCAAACAGGAACAGCAGCGCCAGACCCCACAGGCCCAACAACAGGATATTGGTGATTGCGGTCTTCTTCCCCTTCAGAACGGTCATCGACACATTGTAAAGGAACATCAGAGCGGCAACGACGATACCGGCCTTGACCCATTTGGGTTGCTCAAGGAACTCGCGCCCCTCTTTGCCCAGCAACCAGTTGCCTTCGAACAGGTTGAAGACATAAGTCAAAACCACGCCCAACGTACCGACCACAAGAATGATCAGCTGCAAATAGGCCAGCTTGGGCGAGTGGATTTCACGCTCGGCCTCTTCCGGGATCAGGAAATAGGCCGCACCGAAAAAGCCCAGTATCAACCAGACGATCAGCGCGTTGGTGTGTAGCATCCGCACGATGTTGAACGGCAGAAGCTCGCTCAGGAAGTTAGGGAATACATAGATGAAGCCGGCCAGCAGGCCGCCGATCACCTGTATCGCGAACAGTGCCATGGCTACCGCAAAGTAGGCATAGGCGATTTTTTGGGATTCGTATTTCATTGCTCCATTCCCCTTCTCAGCCAGCCTCGTTGGGCGGCCAGTCCTGAGCGTCGATGTTGTCCGTCCAGATCAGGAAGTTGGTCAGATCCCGGATCTCTTCGTCGCTGAGGTTGAATTGCGGCATCTGCCGACGACCGGGAATGCCGGTGGGTTGTGCCTCCATCCAGCCCTTGAGGGATTCAAAGGCCGATTCCGGGTCGTCCAACACGCCCCAACGTGTCATCACATTGCCGACCTCAGGGGCAAAGTACGCCCCTTCGCCAAGGATTGTGTGACAGTTGATACAGGCGTGTTTTTCCCAAACATGTTTGCCCCGAACCACACTTTCGTCGAGCTTCGCGGCATTTTCGGAATTGACGATATACAGGTGTGAATGGGCTGATAGAGCCAGAAAGATGAGGATGAAGAACAGTGACCCGCCATAGAATATGTTGCGAGCCATGCTCTTTGTCATGACTTCTCGCATCGCGCTCTCCTTTGCGCAGATTAGCTAGTGCATGAAACATGAAGGGTGAGCGCAGGGTTTGCCTTAACGAAAGTCAAGACTTCTCAAGTATGCTCAGAAACGCGATCAGACATCCGCAAACAGCGAGAATAACGAAATGACCTTGGGATCGCCTTGAAATCTCAGCCAATTCTGAGCATTTTCGCATCGACTTTATTGTATGACGAACTTATTCAAGCGCTTGAGAAAACAGGTGTTTATTTCGTTTCAAAGATTGATGGGTGGAAATGGCGAACTATTCCTATATCGGTTATACGCCTGGTGTAATCACGGTGAATACGATCGGGCCGGACACGGTTACGTTGGATGTCAGTTTTGATCCCGACACGGATCGTCGTTTGTTTAGCGTGACTGACGCAGCCGGTGGTTTTATTCAAAACGGAGGTGGACCACCTGTTGTCGATACAGGGGATGTTTTCAACGGTGACCGCTTTGACGACGAAGACGGCGATGACCTGACGCAGACCGGTACTATCACCACCCTCGATGGTTCGACCACCTTTTTGAGTGGCTCAATATACCTGGAAGAATCCTACATTCTGTCCAAACCAGGCGGAGGCACAATCACTGTTTATCGCGTCGAAGTTGACGGCGTATTGGGCGGCTACATAACCTCTGAACCACTTGTGCCCGGCACGACCTACTCGATGAACATCGTGAATGTCACGCCGACCAATGCGCCCGACACAACTGACCCGGCTGCCATCATTGACGTGCCGTGCTTTACTGCCGGAACACTTATAATGACGCCAGAAGGTCCGATGCCCATCGAGGATCTGAAGGTGGGTGACATGGTCATGACTGCCGACAATGGACCGCAACATATCCGTTGGATCGGAACGCGGCATCTGGATCAAGCGGCGCTTCGCGCCCGTCCCAGGCTGAAACCCATTCGGATCGAGGCCGGTTCATTAGGCGATCGGGTACCACGGCGCGACCTGCTTGTTTCGCCACAGCACCGTATGCTGGTTCGATCCCGGATCGCCGTCAGAATGTTTGACACCGAAGAAATCCTTGTTCCGGCCCACACACTTGTTGCCAGCCCCGGAATCTGTGTCGCAGACGAAACCGTGTCAGTCACGTATTTCCATTTGCTGTTCGACCGTCATGAAATCATCTACGCGGAAGGGGCCCCGTCAGAGAGCCTGTTCACTGGTGCGCAGGCCCTGTCCAGCGTTCACCCTGACGCCCGAGAGGAGATCTTCACTCTGTTTCCGGAACTGGCTGAACCGGGGCACGTCCCTCAGGCTGCGCGGCAAATACCCGCAAAAGGAAGACGCGCACGCGCGCTCGTCCAGCGTCACGTCAAGAACGAACGCCCCTTGATATCCTGAAACGGCAAGCCGCGGCGAAACGAACGGGTCAGCCCTGCTTTGTTGCGCGCGGGCCTGTCAGCGCGGGCCACATGGCAAACAGGTACAACCCAATTGCGGCAATCCATAGCCCGTCAGCTGTCAGCATGGCCACCATATAGCCACCTGCCAGCCCGGACCCCAGCCAGCGGACCAAAGCCGCCGCCGCCATAAGCCCGTATCCGACGGCCATGGGCGACGGTGCAACAAGGGGGCGGCCACTGTGGCCAAGGGCGGCGCGGCTCATGACGGCAAGGGTCATGCCACCAACGCACCCGATCCCCAAAATGTGCAGCGCGCCGATCTCATTACCATATCCGATGACGGCAGACCCCCACAGCAACAACCCAAGGGCCAGCATCATCAGGCCCAGGTGCAGAGCAATCAGGATCGGCTGCCGCAGCGCCCAACCCGCTCTCCACCGTGCCATGCGCGTCAGCTGGGCACCGCCCAGCAACAACGCGCAGATACCCGCCAAGGAAACACTGCCCAAGGTCAGCACCAACAACGGCAGCACAAGGGCAAGCGCCATCACGGCCTTTTCCAGCGCCGCGTTTGAAACCGGCCACAGGGCTTCGGGAACACCGTCGCGTTTCATTGCATTGCGCGTAAAGGCCGGAGTAATACGTCCCCCCAGTATCGCTATCATTGAACACAAGGTCAGCAGCCCTGCGCGCACGCCGGTATTCAACGTGTCTGCGGCGACACCTATCCATTCCAGATGAACCATCAGGTTGGCCACCCACACCAAACTCAGAAGATACAGAAATATCATGTTCTGTGGCTTGGGCCTTCGTACCAGCTGGCTGGCAATTTTCAGGACAAGAATCGGAACAAAGCTCAGGTCAACAATCGCGACGGTAATCGGAGAGAGCGATCCTGAAAACCACACCGCCAACCGCCCCGCCATCCAGATCAGCGCTACGATCGTGACAAAGCGCGCCCGCACTTCGGGCGTGCCGGTCCAGTTTGGAACTGCGGTCAGAAAAAACCCACCCAGTGCTGCCGTCGCATAGCCAAAAATCATCTCATGGGCATGCCACATGACCGGGGGCATTCCATAACTTTGCTCGGCATAGGGTAAGAGCCCATCCAGTGAGGCCAGCCAAACACCCCAGGCGACACCAGCAAACACACCATAAAGACCGGCAGAAAGGAAAAATACCCGAAAGCCTTCGCTGAAAATGCGCGATATTGCAGATGACATGCCTGCTCTCCATGGCCCATCTCGTCCTTCAACAAGCAGTACTGTCCGACGGGATTCGGGCACTTAACCGAAATCAAGACATCAAAAACATGTGCGAAAAAAACAGGTTTTATTGCTGAAATCTGCGTCTGGTTTTTGCCCAAAGAACGAAGTTAGCGCTGCGCCCGTTGACTTTGGTCAAGGATGACAATCCCGTGATGGATCAGTCTCCGCATTGCCTCACCACGCAAATGGAGAGTGATCATGTCACTTGGAATCAGCTACAACAAGACCGGCCGCGCTTTTGGGGTCGGATTGGCAATGTTGTTGGGCAGCGTCGCTGCTCCAGCTTTTGCCGACGAGCCAACACTTAGCGACGAAGCCTTTGAAGCTTCGAAACAACTGTACTTTGAACAATGTGCAGGCTGCCACGGGGTTTTGCGCAAAGGCGCTACCGGTAAAAACCTGGAGCCGCATTGGAAGAAGACCGCAGCCGACGGCACCGTAACCGAAGGCGGCACCCTGAAACTGGGTCAGGAACGCCTTGAGAAAATCATCGCCTGGGGAACTGAAGGCGGGATGAACAACTTCTCGGACATCATGTCCGAGCAGGAAATCAAGGATATGGCGACCTACATCATGATGGAGGCCCCAAAGCCGCCTGAAATGTCGCTGGAACAGATGAAGGCAACCCGCAAGGTTTACGTCGAAGAAGCAGACTACCCGACCGAGCCGCTTCACGGCCGCAACTGGGAAAACTTCTTTGTCGTCATCGAACGCGATGTGGGCAAGGTTGCCGTCATCGACGGTGACACGAAAGAAGTGCTGACGCATATTCCGACCGGCTATGCCGTGCACGTCCTGAAGGCTTCGGAACATCACAACATCACCGAACCCGAAACACCTGGACGTTTCTGGTACACAATGGGCCGTGACGGCAAGATGACCAAGATCGACCTCTGGCAAACGCCGGACAAGATGCTGGTTTCGGAAGTCAAGATCGCCTATGACGCGCGCGATGTCGCCGTGTCCGGTGACGGCAAATACGTCATCGGTGGTGGGTACTGGCCGCCTCACTTTGCGATCGTTGATGCGCAGACCATGGAGCCGGTCAAAGTCGTTTCGACCCGTGGCACAAACGTAGATGGCGAGTATGTGGAAGAAGCCCGTGTGGCCGCTATCTACACAACGCCGAACGAACCCACCTGGATCGTTGCCGTGAAAGAGCTGGGTCAGCTCTGGCAGGTTGACTACACCGACCTCGACAACTTGCGGATTGACAAGATCAACTCGGCCAAGTTCCTGCATGACGGGTTCTTCGACCCGACAGGCCGGTACTTCCAGATCGCGGCAAACGCATCGAACAAGATGGTCGTTGTCGATACTGAAACGCACAAGCTTGAGGCGATGATCGACACCGCTGCCCTGCCGCACCCCGGCCCGGGCGCGAACTGGATTGACCCGAACTGCGGACCTGTGGCGGGCACAACCCACCTGGGTGTCGGTACCGTGACAGTCTGGGGCAACGACCCAGAAGGTCACCCGGAACAGGCGTGGAAAACCTGTTACGAGGTGGAAACCGACGGTCCCGGCCTGTTTGTCCGCACCCATCCAAACTCGGACTACATCTGGGCTGACCAGACCAAACACCCCGAGCCGGAAATTCAACAATCGGTTCAGGTCATCTCGAAAGAGACCGGCGAGATCGTGAAAACGATCCAGATCACCGAAGATGAAGGCAGCGCCGCTGTTCACTTCGAATTCAACGCCGATGGTACCGAGGTCTGGGTTTCCAAGTGGAACCTGTCGGACTCGAAGGAACCCAACGGTCAGATTGTGATCTTCGACGCCAAGACATTGGAAGAAATCGGTCGGATTGACGGGCTTTATGCGCCAACCGGCAAATTCAATGTCCACAACCGGTCGAACCACGTCACCTGACGGGTTCGTAACCTAAACCGGAAAGGGCGGGCCCCTCGCCCGCCCTTTCCTCGTTTGACAGATCCGCCAAACTCACCGGCCTGCCACCCAAGGCCAGACAAGACAGCCAAAACGGAGCCCGGATATGACTTCCGAACCGGATAAGAAAAAACCGATCTGGCGCCGGTATTTCCTGTGGGGAATGCCCGTGGCCGGCATTGCTGCGGCTTTCGCCGCCGGCATCATCTTCTGGGGTGGGTTCAACACCGCCATGGAAGCCACGAATACCAAGGAATTCTGTGTCTCGTGCCACGAGATGCGGGATTTTGTTTATGCGGAATATCAGGGCACGATCCACGACGTGAACCGGTCGGGCGTTGGTGCGGTCTGCTCGGACTGTCACGTGCCCAAGGACTGGACCCATAAGATCATTCGAAAAATAAAAGCCTCGAAAGAGCTTTATGGAAAGATGGTCGGCACCATCAACACCCGAGAGAAATTCGAAGCCAAGCGCATTCATCTTGCCATGAATGAGTGGGAGAGGATGAAATCGACGGACTCGCGTGAATGTCGAAACTGCCATGACTTTGAATCGATGATGCCTGAATTCCAGCGTCCGCGTGCACGTCAGCAGCACCTGAACGCAATGGAAACCGGTCAGACCTGTATCGACTGCCACAAGGGTATTGCACACTCGAACATCCGAGACCGCGCATCCGACGAATATCTGGAAGAGCTTGAAGCGCCAAATCCGGCCTTCATTCGACCAATTCCGCCAGAATACCTTGCCAGCCTTGAGCGGATCGAAGCCAAGGAAGCTGCCGAGGCCGAGGCTGAGAAAGCTGCAAAGAAAGCCCAGCAGGAGGCCGTTCAGGCCCAGATTGCGGCAGCAGTTGACGCCGCTGTCGCGGAAGAGCGGGCAACGGCTGCAGCCGATGGTTCGGCAACACCTGCCAGCAGTGAAAGCGGCGATGTCGGTGGCAACATCGACTGGAATGCAGTGGCCAGTGCGGACCTGAAACTGTTCTATCCAGGCCAGGCGTCGTTTGAATGGGTGCAGAACGGAAAAACTCATGGCGGGGCCCGTCCGCTGACCAAAGGTGGCGATCAATGTTCGACCTGTCATGCCAAGGAACTGGATGCGATTGGTAACAAGATCGTTGCCGGTGGCGAGCTGGAACCCACTCCGATCCCCGGCAAACGCGGTGTGATCGACGCAACCGTTCAGGCGGCACATGATGACGAAAACCTGTACATCCGTCTGCAATGGCCGGATGCGGGGCACAACCCTGCTCCGTTTGTCGATGGCGGCAAAATGGATCCTGAAAACCAGATCAAGGTCGCTATGATGATCACCGGAACCGGTATCGAGCTGGGCGATCAGGTCGGCTGCTGGGCGTCGTGCCACGCCGACAACACCTATATGCCCTTTGCGCCTGAGGCCGATGCAATTGCCGCAAACGGGGATGTTTCCGGTCGCCTGACCGCTCAGGACACCGTGACCAAGTACCTCAGCGAAAGCCGCACCGAGATCGAGATCAAAGGTCGAGGCGGCAAGGCTTTGGGCGGTTGGGACAAATTGCAGGCCGCCGAACAAATCGAGCAGTATCTGGCTGACGGCACCTTTCTTGACCTGATGCGTGTCTACGCGGACGGCAGCGCCACAAATGGTTATCTGCTGGAACAGCGGGTGGTCAATGATGGTGAGATTGCAGCCTCGGCAAACCTGTCTGGTGGCATGTGGACGGTTGTTTTCACACGTCCGCTGAACTCGGGCGCACCCGGCGATGTTCCGCTGGAGGCCGGTCAAACCTATACGGTCGGTTTTGCAATCCATGATGACTTTGCCGCCGCACGGTTCCACCACGTAACGCTGGATACCAGCCTAGCGCTCGACGACGACAGCGCGTTTATCAACGTGGTCAAGCAATAACAGTTTGGGGCCGGTTCTCCCGGCCCCAATTACTTTGGAAAGGAGACATGGACCATGAAACCCCACCGCCTTCTTCCCGCGCTGCTGCTTCTTGCCGCGCCAGCCTGGTCAGATGAAACTGCCGAGATCTGCGCCGAAGCCGAAGAGCGCTATGTCGAGCTGTTCGGCCACCCCTCGGCCTCGGTCGAGGACGCCAAAGTGGTTTTGATGTACAACTACAATTTCTGCCCGTTCGAACTGACCGTAAAGGCAGGTACAACTGTCCGATGGGTGAATGTCGACAAGCGCACCAGCCACAGTGTGTTGCTGAAAGATGGCAGCGAACCCGAAAGCGACCGGTTGTTCCCGGAAGAAACGGTTGAAATGACCTTCCTGACACCCGGCCCTCAGGATTATCTTTGCGGGCCCCATTGGGAGACACAGAACATGATCGGGATGATCACTGTCGAGCCCTGATCCCGGGTGTTTTCATAGGCTGAACAGAGGGGCGCGGGCGCAAATCCCGCGCTCCTTAACTTATGTCAAGGAGGTTGGTTTTCGATTGCGCCAATCTGCCCTCATGACACGCCCGGCCTACCCAGCAACGTCCCGCAAAAGCATTGGATTCGCGCAGGAAACCCCGGGTTTCGAAGACATTCAGACCCAGCGAGTTTGAACATGAGCGGTAAGGTTTTTCTGATTGGTGCAGGCCCCGGCGACCCCGAACTGATGACGCTGCGTGCCCTGCGAATGCTGCAGGAAGCAGATGTGGTGGTCTATGACAGGCTGGTGTCTGCTGATATCCTGAATCTGCACGCCGAAGGCGCGCGGCTGATCCCTGTTGGGAAAGCGCCCAAATGCCACACCGTCCCACAGGACCGGATCAACGAAATCCTTCTGGAAGAGGCCAGCGCAGGTCACACGGTCGCCCGTCTGAAAGGTGGCGATCCGATGATCTTTGGCCGCGGCTCGGAAGAAGCCGCTTATCTGATGGCCCATGGCGTGGCAGTCGAATACGCACCGGGGATCACGGCGGCGCAGGGCGCGTCCTGTTCGACCGGCGTGCCGCTGACCCATCGCGGTCTGGCCACCTCGGTTCAATATGTCACCGGACACCGGCAGGCTGACAAAGTGCTGGATCTGGACTGGAAACGCCTGGCCGACCCGGACACGACACTGGTGGTCTATATGGGTGTGGCCAATATCGGCCAGATCGCCATGGGGCTGATGACCGAAAACCTACCGGGATCAACACCGGTTCTGGCCATCGGAAATGCGACGACACCTGATGAACGCCGGCTGGTGTCACGGCTGGACCAATTGGCCAACGACGTGCGCACCTCCGGGTTGAAGGCACCAACGCTTTTCATCATCGGTAAAGTTGTCTCACTCTACGCCGAACAGCCCGTGGCGAACATTCTGGAACGGGCTCATGGCTAAGCTAGGGTGCAGAAATCGTGTGCCGTGTCCCGCGCCGAACAGAAATGTGCCCGGCCACAAGGGGTGGGTTGCCCGAACCTTTCTGACAACTGCGGTTCTGGCCGCAACGTCCGCCTTTGCTGCCGATGTCATTGATCCCAACGCACTGAAAAGACTTGTGCATCAGGATTGCGGCTCGTGCCACGGGGTATCGCTGAAAGGCGGCCTGGGGCCTGATCTGCGCTCGAAAACACTGGAGCATTATGACGCCGAGGTTTTGACCGGCGTCATCCTTGACGGCATCCCCGATACGGCGATGCCCCCGTGGCGGCCCCTGATCAGCGAAGAAGAGGCCGAATGGATTGCCCGATACCTGCTGGAACAGGAGGCACAATGAAACACCTTATCCTCAGCCTTGCGGCGACATTGATGATGACCACGGCCCAGGCCGAGCCGATGGCGACAGGAGACCTTGGGCTGGTGATCGAACGTGCCAGCGGATCGGTCCTGTTGGTGGACCAGTCCGACCGTGCCGCTCTGGCCCGGATAGAAGGATTGGGCGATCTGTCCCACGCCTCGTTGGTCTATTCACCGGATGAACGTTTTGCCTATGTCTTTGGCCGTGACGGAGGCCTGACCAAGGTTGACATTGTCACCCGCCAGATCGTGAACCGTGTTGTGCAGTCCGGAAACGCCATTGGTGGCGCAATCTCGGACGATGGCGCCTTTGTAGCTGTATCGAATTACGAACCCGGCGGTGTGCGCGTGTTTGATGCGCAAACGCTGGAGATGGTGGCTGACATTCCCACCGGCAGCAAAACGATTGGTCTGGTCGACGCGCCGGGCCGCCGTTTCGTTTTCACAATGTGGGACACCGGCGAGACATGGATCGCGGATTTCGCACAAGGCGCGCCCGAGATCACCAAGATCCCCGATATCGGCAAGAACCCTTATGACGCGCTGATCACTGCCAATGGCCGCACCTATATCACCGGCCTGTTTGGCGAGGATGGTCTGACCGCGCTTGATCTGTGGTCCGACAACCCGGAACCGATCCGCGTTCTACCCGGCTATGGCCGTGGTCAGGAGGAAATGCCGGTCTACAAGATGCCCCATCTGGAAGGTTGGGCGCTGACAGGGTCCGAATTTGTCTTGCCCGCCGTTGGCCACCACGAGGTTTTGTGGATCGACGCCACCACCCTGACCGAGACCGGACGCACGCAAACCTACGGACAGCCGGTTTTTGCCATGGCCCGCCCGGACGGGCGGCAGGTCTGGGTTAACTTTGCCCACCCGCTGAACGATACCATTCAGGTCATCGATACCGTCAGCAAACAGATCATCCACGAATTCAAGCCCGGCCCTGCCGTTTTGCACATGGAATTCACTCCGCGCGGGCACGAGGTCTGGATCAGTGTGCGCGATGCGAACAAGGTCATGGTTTATGACACGCGTAGCTTCGAAAAACTACGTGAGATCGAGGCCGAAAGCCCGTCGGGTATCTTCTTTACCGCGCGTGCGCACAAAACGGGTCTGTAAGTCATGCAACACATTACAGACCCGATCGACCGCCGCTTGCTGGATGAATTTCAGCGTGATTTCCCGGTGACCGAACGCCCGTTTCAGGTTCTTGGAACCGCTCTTGAACTGGACGAAAGCGAAGTCATCCACCGCCTGACCAGAATGCGCACCACAGGCCGCATCACGCGGGTTGGCGCAACCATCACACCCGGCGTGGTGACGGCCAGTACGCTGGCAGCAGTGTCCGTCCCGGAGGAGCGGCTGGAAGAGGTTGCCGCCCTGATCGACGCCGAGCCGGGTGTAAACCACAATTATCAGCGCGAGGACGCCTGGAACCTCTGGTTCGTCGCTACCGGCCCGGATCGGGCGCATGTGGATGCTACCCTTGCGCGGATCAGCCGGGTCACCGGGCTGCGGGTACTGGATTTGCGGCTGGTGCGCCCTTTCAACGTTGATCTTGGGTTCCGCATGATCGGAGGGGTCAAAAATGTGCCCACAGCGCGTCAGGTGGATGCATCCGCCATGCGCGACGGCGATCGTTGCCTGCTGCAAACGCTCAGCTCGGGACTGTCTCTGGTCGCCGAACCTTATGCAGCTTTGGCACATTCGCTGAACCGGGACGTTGATGAGGTGATGGCGCGGGTCATCGCGTTGCACGCTGCCGGTATCATTTCGCGGCTGGGTGTCATCGTACGTCACCGGGCGCTTGGCTGGTCGGCCAATGCGATGGTGGTCTGGGACCTGCCGGCAGAGCAGATCGACATCGCTGGCCCCGCTTTGGCCGCTTTCCCAGGGGTGACCTTGTGTTACGAGCGCAACCCGGTGCCCGATGTGTGGCCATATCGCCTGTATTCCATGATCCACGCGCGGTCCCGCAGCGAAGCTTTGGACGTACTGGCCCGTGCGACGACCCTGTCCGAACTGACAGGTGCACGGAACAAGGTTCTGTTCTCTACCCGCTGTTTCAAGCAGACCGGTGCCCTGATTCAAACCAAAGAGGTCGCCGCATGACGCTGGACCAAACTGACCGTGCGATCCTGAACCGTATGCAGGACGATCTGCCACTGGTTTCACATCCTTACGCAACAGTCGCCAAAGAACTTGACCTGTCCGAGACCGAATTGCTGGCGCGCCTGACACGCATGAAAGAGACCCGCGTCATCACACGATTTGGGCCGTTCTTCGATGCCGCTGCAATGGGCGGTGCCTTCTGCCTCTGCGCGATGGCCGTTCCAGCCGGGGAATTTGAAGCCGTCGTGACCAAAGTCAATGCACACCCCGAGGTTGCCCATAATTATGAACGCACGCACCGGCTGAACATGTGGTTCGTACTGGCCACTGAAACGCCCGAAGGAATCAGGGCCACAGCCGATGCAATCGAACAGGAAACGGGGATCGAGGTTCTTTGTTTCCCCAAACTTCAGGAATTCTACATCGGCTTTCGGGTAGCGGCATGATCGACGCAACAGACAGACAGATTATCCAAGCACTACAGAGCGGATTGCCTCTGGTTTCTGCTCCATATGCTCAGGTTGCTGATGATCTGGGGATGCAGGAAGCCGATCTGCTTGAGAGGCTGTCAGCCCTCAAAACGCGCGGCGTAATCCGCCGCATCGCGGCCGCCCCCAACCACTACAAGCTGGGCATGACCTCGAACGGCATGACTGTCTGGGATGTCGAAGATGACCGCATCGCCGAATTGGGCGCTCAGATCGGTGCTCTACCCTTTGTCACCCATTGCTATGAACGCCCGCGCGCCCTGCCCGACTGGCCCTACAATCTGTTTGCCATGGTTCACGGATCGGATCGGGATGAAGTCGAGGAAAAACGCGCCCAGATCACTATGATCCTGGGTGATGCCTGCCGGGCCAAGGATATCCTCTATTCCACGCGCATTCTGAAAAAGACCGGGCTGCGCCTGAAAAAGAAAGGCTGAGACGATGTTCCGCCTGACCGAATACATGCACCAGCTGGTCAAACCGACCCCGGTGCGAAAACGCCGCCCCGGCCCTGTGAAACCGGTTGTAATCTGGAACCTGACGCGGCGCTGCAATCTGAAGTGTCGTCATTGCTACACCGTCTCGGCGGATGTTGCGTTCCCGGGCGAGCTCAGCCACGAGCAAGCCATGGTAACCCTTGAGGATCTGGGCCAGTTTCGCGTCCCGGCCCTGATCCTCTCGGGTGGGGAACCACTGGACAGGTTCGATTTCTTCGACATTGCCAAACGTGCCCGCGACCTTGTGCCGATGCTGGCGCTGTCGACCAACGGGACACGAATTCATGATGAAACCGCCGACATGATTGCCGACGTCGGTTTCAACTACGTTGGCATCTCGTTGGATGGGATCGGGGCCACAAATGACTGGTTTCGTGGTGTTGAAGGGGCTTTTGCCGACGCCCTGCGCGGTGTGCGCGAATGCAAGAGGCGCGGCATCAAGGTTGGCTTGCGGTTCTGCCTGACCGAAGGCACGCAGCATCACCTGCCGGACCTGCTTCAGCTATGCGATGACGAGGGCGTCGACAAGTTTTACCTGTCGCACCTGGTTTATGCCGGGCGTGGTGACAAGAACCGTGGTGAAGATGCCGAGCATCAGCGCACCCGCAAGGGAATGGATCTGCTGTTGGAGCGCGCGTGGGAGGCTGCCTCGGGCGGTCGCCCGCTGGATATCGTGACGGGCAACAATGACGCAGATGCGGGGTATTTTCTGAACTGGGTTCGTGCGCATTTCGACGCTGACAAGGCTGCGCATGTCCGCGAGCATCTGGCCGCTTGGGGAGGAAATTCCAGCGGTTTGGGTGTGGCCAATATCGATAATCTGGGCCGGGTTCATCCTGACACCTACTGGTCTGATTACACAGTCGGCAACGTTAAGACGACATCGTTTTCCGAACTTTGGACCAGCGACGATCCTATGCTGGCCATGCTGCGCACGCGTCCGCGCCCCCTCAAAGGGCGCTGTGGAGCCTGTGAGCTAAAGGATGTCTGCGGTGGCAACACCCGCATCCGGGCCCTGCAACTGACCGGTGATCCCTGGGCCGAAGATCCGGCCTGTTACCTGACAAACGAAGAAATCGGTGTTGACGACGCAGGTGAGCGTCTGCGGGTCACGCCGTTCCGGGGGAAAAGCCATGATCCGGCGCATCAGTTCTTTTGATCCTTTCTGCTTTGAGCCTTCGACATGGGCGCTAAAGACACGTAACGGAGCCTCCGGCGGGAGTATTTTTGAAAAGATGAAGGTCGTGTTGATGTGTTCTGTACTGGGCGCCGGTGGTGCCTGGGCGGATGCACCAACGGACTATGCCGAGCATTGTGCGTCCTGCCACGGTGAAAACCGCCTGGGCGGTGTGGGCCCGGCACTGATCCCAGAGACGCTGCAGCGCATGCGTGGGCCGCGTATCGCAGCGGTGATTGCGGAAGGGCGCGCGGCGACGCAAATGCCTGCTTTCTCGCACGAACTCGATGCTTTGCAGATTGAAGAGCTGGCTGGCTGGTTGAAATCACCGCTGGAAACCGACCCCGAATGGGGCGAGGCCCATATCATGGACAGCCGCACGCTGGATGACGGTTATATCCCGGTTGATGCGCCAGTGTGGTCCAGCGATCCGATGAACATCACCCTGGTGGTCGAAACCGGGGATCATCATGTCAGCGTGCTGGATGGTGACACGTTTGAAGTTTTGGACCGGTTCGAGACACCCTTCGCGGTTCACGGCGGGCCGAAGTTCAGCCCGGATGGGCGTTACGTTTTCATCATGTCCCGGGATGGCTGGGTTCAGAAATACGACATCTGGGCTCTGCAACAGGTGGGGCGCGTACGGGCGGGGCTTAACAGCCGAAACATCGCAATGTCCGGTGACGGCAAGTGGCTGGCCGTTGCGAATTATCTGCCAAACAGTCTGACCCTGCTGTCGACCGAAGACCTGTCGGTGGCAAAAGTCATTGCGATCAAAGGAAAAGCGGGGAAATCCAGCCGCGTATCCGCGGTGTATCAGGCCCCCCCGCGCGAGAGCTTTGTTCTGGCGCTCAAGGATGTTCCCGAGATCTGGGAGGTCTTTTACGGAGCCAATCCGCCGCAATCCGGTTTGGGTCACGACTTCCGCATCGAAGGGCAGTTCAAGAACCCTGACCCCTTCCCGGTGCGCAAGATCACCACGCCCGACTATCTGGACGATTTCTTTTTCGATCAAAGCTATGAATACGTCATGGGTGCCGCGCGCGATGGCAAGGGCGGACAGGTGATCGACCTTGTTATTGGGCACAAGGTGGCCGATCTGGACTTGCCGGGGATGCCGCATCTGGGCTCGGGGATTACGTGGAAACATGGCGATACGACCGTTATGGCCACACCGCATCTGACCGACGGCACGGTGTCGGTGATCGACATGGAGACTTGGGAAACCGTCAAACGGATCAAGACCGAAGGGCCGGGCTTCTTCATGCGGAGCCACGAAAATTCGCCTTACGTCTGGGCCGATGTCTTCTTTGGCCCCAACAAGGATGCCATGCATGTGATCGACAAGCAAAGCCTTGAAATCGTAAGAACTTTGCGCCCTGCCCCGGGCAAGACCGTGGCACATGTCGAGTTCACAAAGGATGGCCGGCACGCGCTTGTATCAATCTGGGAAGATGACGGCGCGGTGATCGTTTATGATGCGCAGACGCTGGAAGAAGTGCGCCGCCTGCCAATGCGAAAACCGTCTGGGAAGTACAATGTCTGGAACAAAATCACCTTCTCGGAAGGCACCAGCCACTGAAGGCAAATGGCCGGTCTGGAAACTGGCCATTATGCTTTATCCAGCCACCATGTTGACCGTGGCCATCAACCTGTTTCTGGCCGGGCTGATCCTGCATAGCGCCGGTTTCGGGGTGATTGGACCGGTTCCGGCAATCCTTTGGTCAATACCTTTAGGCATACCCGCGTCCTGGTTGGCGGGGCGATGGGTGCGTGGGTTGATGGACGAAGCGGACGGCTGAAGGGAAATTCCAAAGGCCTGACGAAAGTCAAGTATCGGACAGGGAAAACCGCCTACGACTCGGGAAAGAATACCGAGTTGGATTCTCCATGCCTGCCTTTAACTCCTTTCACACCCTCCCTGTTCGCGCATTACGCGCGGCGTGTGGACTGGCAGGCATTTTCCTTCTGTTGTTGCAAATGCTTGGCCCGGTTCTGGCGAGTCCCGGTGAGAGCATGTGGGTGGAGATCTGCTCGGAGGCGGGCGCGGTCTGGGTTCAAGTTGACCTTGAAGAAGAAGGCGACAACGATCCAACCGCGCCCTGCCCGAAATGCGCGGACTGTGCGCTTTGTGCGGTAGCGGTGTCAGCACCGATGCCGGGCGCTTTGCTGCCCGCAAGCGTCGGAAATGTTCAAAATGTACGCTTTGAACATGGGGGGCAGTGCATTTTGTACAGCCCCAAACACCTGTGGCCCGAAACCCGGGGGCCCCCGTTCACGACCCTAGAAGAATCTGAACGCGCCCCGCGCGCGTCCATGGCGTCCACCCAATTGATCGGAGGTGCGCCGTGGTCATAAGTCGCGCAATCCATTTCCTTCTGGCCCTCGTTCTGTCCTGCGGTGTTGCAATCAGTGCACGCGCCGACAGTCTTGCCAGCTTTCTTCCTGACATTGATCCGGCTGACCTGGCCCCGGGTGCCGACGCGTTTGGCCCGGTACGCAGCGACGTGAAGGTTGCCCCGGTCCTTCGGGGTGCCGAGACCATCGCGTGGGCTTTTCTGACTTCGGACTTTGTCGGCACGACCGGATATTCCGGCAAACCCATTCACGTGGTTGCCGCCATCGACGCGGATGCTGTTCTGACCGGTGTTCAGCTGGTCAAGCATTCCGAACCCATCGTGCTGATCGGTATTCCCAATTCCCGGATGGTGGAACTGACCGAAGGCTATGCGGGCCTTGACCTGAAACGAGAGGCCGAGACCGGGGGTGAGGGGCATGACCTAGACATTATCTCGGGCGCGACCGTGACGATCATGGTGATCGATGACAGCCTTGTGCGCGGAGGGATCAAAGTGGCCCGCGCGCTGGGGCTGGGCGGATTGTCTCCGGTACAGGCTGGCGGGCCGAAGCGCGAAGTCGATATGGCGCAGGATGCCATTTACGACTGGACCACATTGTCTGGAGACGGCTCGGTCCGGCGGATGACGCTGGATGTCGGGCAGGTCAATGCTGCCTTTGAAGCCACCGGGGATCAGCGCGCGATCAAGCGACCCGAACCGGGCGCGCCGGATGACACCTTCATCGACATGCACATGGCGCTTGTTTCGGTGCCATCGATCGGCAAGTCGCTGCTGGGTGAGGCTGAATACCAGAACCTGACCAACTGGCTGGACGAGGGCGAACAGGCCATTCTGGTACTGGGGCGCGGGGCCTATAGTTTCAAGGGATCGGGCTATGTCCGGGGTGGGATCTTTGACCGGATTCAGCTGATCCAGGGCGACAGCTCGGTGCGGTTCTTTGACAAGCAGCAGCGCCGTCTGGGTGAGGTTGCCGCGCCAGATGCCCCCAGCTTTACCGAATTGGATATCTTCAAGATCCCCGCTGATGCCGAGTTTGACCCGGCCGAGCCGTTCCGCCTGCAATTGCTGGTGCAGCGTGCCGTCGGGGCGGTTGAAAAGACCTTTCTGACCTTCGATCTGGGATACAAACTGCCGGAACAGTACCTGTTGCCCGTCACCGCGCCATCGGTCGTGGATGATGCAACCGGCGAAGCGGCTGCCAAGGCCGCCCTGTGGCAGCGCATCTGGAAGGATCGCACTGTCGAGATCGCCGGGCTTGGTGTCATGCTGCTGGTGCTGACGGCCACGTTCTTCTTCCAGTTCCACGCCACGATGAATGCGCGCGTCTTCTACTGGTTCCGCATCGGGTACCTGACGATAACCCTGTTCTTCATCGGCTGGTATGCCAATGCACAGCTGAGCGTGGTGAACCTGATGGCGCTGGCGGGCAGTTTGCGCACGGGGTTCTCGTGGGATGCGTTCCTGCTGGACCCGCTGGTCTTTATCCAGTGGTTTGCCGTGGCCGCAGCCCTGTTGTTCTGGGGCCGTGGGGCCTATTGCGGATGGCTGTGCCCGTTTGGCGCGCTTCAGGAGCTGACCAACAAGATCGCGCGGGCGCTGAAAGTGCCGCAATGGACTTTGCCCTGGGGTCTGAACGAGCGTCTCTGGCCTGCGAAATACATGATCTTTCTGGGTCTTTTTGGCCTGAGTTTCGTGTCGATCCCGCTGGCCGAGCAATATGCCGAGATCGAACCGTTCAAGACCGCGATCATTCTGAAATTCATGCGCGACTGGCCGTTTGTGGTCTTTGCGCTGGTCCTGCTGGGGATCGGGCTGTTCGTTGAACGGTTCTATTGCCGCTATCTTTGCCCGCTGGGAGGAGCGCTGGCGATCCCTGCCCGTATCCGCATGTTCGACTGGCTGCGCCGCTACAACGATTGTGGCACGCCCTGTCAGACCTGCGCCAATGAATGCCCCGTTCAGGCGATCCACCCCACCGGTGAGATCAATCCGAACGAGTGCGTCACCTGCCTGCATTGTCAGGTGCTCTATCAGTCCGAGGACAAATGTCCCGTCGTTATCCGCCAACTGAAACGGCGGGCCAAGACCGGGTCGGTCACACCTAAGACCCCCCTCGGGCAACCACCGGCGAACCATCCGAACGCCAAACCGAAAACCGTTTCCTAAAAAGGAGGAACGACCATGTCGGACCAAGAAAACAAACTGAACATCACGCGCCGCGGAATGCTGGGGGCCACTGCCACCGGTGCCGTCATCGCCGGGACCGGTCTGGGATCGACCCTGATGACCGCGAAAGAGGCCAGCGCTGCCGCCAAGCAGCATCTGGAACCGGGCGAGCTGGACGAATATTACGGCTTCTGGTCGTCGGGCCAGACTGGCGAGCTGCGCATTCTGGGCGTGCCGTCCATGCGCGAGCTGATGCGGGTGCCGGTGTTCAACCGCTGCTCGGCCACGGGCTGGGGCCAGACCAATGAGTCGCTGAAGGTTCTGACCGAAGGCCTGCTGCCTGAAACCAAGGAATTCCTGGCCGCAAACGGCAAGGTCACCTATGACAACGGCGACCTGCACCACCCGCATATGTCGTTCACCGACGGCACCTATGATGGCCGTTACCTGTTCATGAACGACAAGGCCAACACCCGTGTGGCCCGTGTGCGCTGTGACGTGATGAAATGCGACAAGATCATCGAGATCCCGAACGCGCATGACATCCACGGCCTGCGTCCGCAGAAATTCCCGCGCACCGGCTATGTCTTTGCCAATGGTGAGCACGAGGCCCCGCTGGTCAATGACGGCCAGATCCTTGATGACCCGTCGCAATATGTGAACATCTTTACTGCCATCGACGGCGACAGCATGGAAATTGCGTGGCAGGTGATGGTGTCGGGCAACCTCGACAACACCGACTGCGACTATCAGGGCAAATACGCGTTCTCGACCTCGTACAACTCGGAAATGGGTATGAACCTGGCCGAGATGACCGAGAACGAGCTGGACCACGTGGTCGTGTTCAACCTCAAGGGCATCGAGGATGCGATTGCCGCGGGTAACTATCAGGAGCTGAACGGCGTCAAGGTCGTGGACGGGCGTAAAGAGGCGGGTGGAAACCTGACCCGGTACATCCCGATCCCGAACTCGCCGCACGGTGTGAACGCGGCCCCCGACAAGAAACACATCATGATCAACGGCAAGCTGTCGCCGACCGTGTCCGTGATCGATGTGGAAAAGGTCGATGCGCTGTTCAGCGAAAACGCCGATCCGCGTTCCGCTGTTGTCGCCGAGCCGCAACTGGGTCTTGGCCCGCTTCACACGGCGTTCGACGGCAAGGGCAACGCCTATACCACCCTGTTCCTGGACAGCCAGGTGGTGAAGTGGGACATCGCCAAGGCGATCGAGGCCTATGCGGGTGCCGATGTTGACCCGATCGTCGACAAGGTCGACGTGCATTACCAGCCGGGCCACAACTCGACCTCGATGGGCGAAACCGCCGAAGCGGATGGCAAGTGGCTGATTTCGATGAACAAGTTCTCGAAAGACCGCTTCCTGAACGTGGGTCCTCTGAAGCCCGAGAATGAGCAGCTGATCGATATTTCCGGCGACAAGATGAAGGTGGTCCATGACGGCCCGACCTTTGCCGAGCCGCACGACTCGATCATTGTTCACCGGTCCAAGGTGAACCCGGTCAATGTCTGGGACCGCAACGACCCGATGTGGGAAGAGGCGCGTGCGCAGGCTGCCGCTGACGGTGTCGATCTGGACGAAGGTGCCGAGGAGCCGATCCGGGATGGCAACAAGGTGCGGGTCTACATGACCTCGACCGCGCCCGTGTTCAGCATGGAGAAGTTCACCGTCAAGCAGGGTGACGAGGTGACCGTTTATGTCACCAACCTGGACGACGTGGATGATGTGACCCACGGCTTCTGCCTGTCGAACTTCGGTATCGCGATGGAAGTTGCACCGCAGGCCACCGCCTCGGTCACGTTCATTGCCGACCGTCCGGGCGTGCACTGGTTCTATTGCCAGTGGTTCTGCCACGCGCTGCACATGGAGATGCGCGGCCGGATGTTTGTTGAGCCGCGGAGCGCATAAACATGCGTTGGCCCCTGCTCATACCGCTCCTGCTCGGCTCGCCCCTTTGGGCGGCGGACTGGGATGTGCCCAATCGGGCGGGGGCCATCAACGAGATACTGGCGCAGGCGGCGGATGGGGACACCCTTCGCCTGAGCCCCGGCGTTTACGTCGAGCAGTTGGTTCTGGACCGGCCCGTGACCCTCGACGGGCTGGGACAGGCCACCATCGACGGCCAAGGCCAAGGCAGCGTGATCACAGTGACCGGGCCGGGCGTGACCGTGCGCGGGCTGACGGTGATCGGATCGGGATCGGATCATGACGGGATCGACAGCGGCATCCAGTTGACCAAGACGGCGCGCGCGCCGGTGGTCGAGGATAACGTGCTGCTGGGCAATCTTTACGGCATCGACATCCACGGTGCGAAGGACAGCATCGTGCGCGGCAACCGGATTGAAGGGCGGCAGGATCGCCACATGAACGCACGCGGCAATGGTGTCTATGTCTGGAACGCGCCGGGTGCAGTGGTTGAAGGCAATGACATCCGCTATGGGCGCGACGGGATCTTTGTGAATTCGTCCAAGAAGAACACCTTTACCGGCAACCTGTTCCGCGATCTGCGGTTTGCCGTTCACTACATGTATGCCGACGACTCGGTCGTCAGCGACAATGTCTCGATCGGCAACGATCTGGGCTATGCGGTGATGTTCACGACCAATGTGCGGGTCGCCAACAATGTCTCGATCGGGGACCGCGAACATGGCGTGATGCTGAACTATGCCAACAAGAGCGTCATCACCGGCAATGTGGTGAAAGGTGCCAAGGAAAAATGCACTTTCCTGTATAACTCGAACAAGAACGAATTCACCGACAACTGGTTCGAGGGATGCGGTATCGGTATCCACTTTACCGCTGGCAGCGAACGCAACCGCATTGTTGGCAATTCATTCATCGGAAACCGGACGCAGGTGAAATACGTCTCGACCAAGTGGGTCGAGTGGTCCGAAGACGGGCGCGGCAATTACTGGTCCGATTTTGCCGCCTATGATGTGGATGGCAACGGCATCGCCGATGTCCCCTATCGACCCAATGACAGTATGGACCATGTGCTGTGGACCCAACCCGCAGCCAAATTGCTGCTCGGCTCGCCTGCCGTGCAGCTGGTGCGCTGGTCGCAATCGGCCTTCCCGGCACTGTTGCCGGGGGGTGTGATGGACAGCAACCCATTGATGCAAGCCCCTGAACCCCCAGCTATGAAAAAGGTGCCTCATGACGGATAAGGCCCTGTCAATTGACCATGTTTGCAAGAACCGGGGGAAAACCCGCGTTCTTGACGATATCACCCTGTCCCTTGCCCCCGGTCAGCGCGTGGCGCTGCTGGGCCATAACGGCGCGGGAAAGTCGACCCTGATCAAATCCATCCTTGGCCTGACGCCCATTCGGGACGGAGCCATTCGGATCGGGGGTGCCACCCCCGGCAGCGCGCAGGCGCGACGGGATACGGCCTATCTGCCCGAAGCGGTCTCGTTTCACCCGGCGTTGACCGGGCGCGAGCAGCTGACGCTGTTTGTGAAACTGTCCGGGTCAAAAGCCGATGTGCCCGGCCTGTTGGAGCGCGTTGGCCTGAGCGACGCATTGGACCGCCGGATCGGTGCCTATTCCAAGGGGATGCGGCAACGACTGGGGCTGGCGCAGGTGCTGCTGGGACAGCCGAAAGTGGCGCTGCTGGATGAGCCAACATCGGGCCTGGACCCGATCTCGCGGCAGGACCTCTATGCCATTATTGACGAATTGGCCGCGCAGGGTACCGCCGTGCTGATTGCCAGCCATGCCTTGACCGAGGTTGAGGCGCGCACCGACCGGATCGCCATCATGCGCAAGGGTCGGATGGTGGCCGATGACACGCTGAACAACCTGTCGGCGCTGGCCGGTCTGCCGATCCGCCTGAAGGTGCGCGCCAGCGCCAATGCGGATGCCCTGGCCGCTGAACTGGGCGGCAACCGGATCAACGGCGCATCGGTCGAGCTGCTGTGCACACCCGAAGACAAGATGGAGGCCCTGCGCCGGATCGCCGGATTGGGCGATGCAGTGGCGGATGTGGAAATGACACCGCCCAAGCTGGAGGACCTTTATCGCCACTACGCACAGGAGGAGAGGACATGACCCGCTTCCTTGCCATTTCCCGAACTGAAATGCTGATCCTGCGCCGCAACCGCTGGCTGCTGGTTGCCACGTTGATCATGGAGCTGTTCGCCTTGGCGCTGACCTTTGCGGGCAGCGCGCCCACCGGCACATTGGGTGTTGATATGCTGACCGTTTCGGTCGCGTCGATGACCACGCTGTCGGTTTACCTTGCGCCTTTGCTGGCGCTGATGATTTCCTTCGATGCCATCGCGGGCGATGTGGACCGCGGCAGCCTGTCGCTGCTGCTGTCTTATCCGGCTGGACGCGGGGAAATCCTGTTGGGCAAGTTCTGCGCCCATCTGGCCGCTCTGGCCTTTGCCATGACCGTGGGTTTTGGCACCGCAGGCGCGGTAGCCGCGTTCTTTGGTGGTGCGGGGCCGGAAAGCCTGATGGCGCTGGTGCGACTTATCCTGACCTCGATCCTGCTGGGCGCCGTGTTTCTGGCGCTTGGATACCTGCTGTCCGCTTTGGCGAGGGGCGCCACGGCGGCAGCGGGTCTGTCGGCCGGGCTTTGGCTGGTTTTTGTCGTCCTTTATGATCTGGGCCTGTTGGGGGCCGTCGTCATGGACAAGGGCGGCACCTTTACCCAATCCGTCTTTCCATGGGTGATGGTGGCCAACCCGGCCGACGCGTTCCGTTTGTGGAACATCGCCGCGACGGAAGGCGTGGCCATGGCTTCGGGCATGACCGGGGCCGCACAGGCGCTGCCGGTCTGGGCCGCACCCGCGTCGCTGCTGATCTGGCCGGTGCTGGGCTTTGCCCTCGCCCGGCTGGCTTTCCGGAGGGTGGAGCCATGAGGCATCTTGCCCTGATTGCATTGCTTGCACTGGCGGCCTGCAAGGAAGAGCTGGCCGAGGCCCCCGATCCGGTCGATCTGACACCGGATGCGCTGAGCTATTTCTGTCAGATGAATGTCGCCGAGCATGGCGGCCCCAAGGGGCAGGTTCATCTGAAAGGCTATCCGGCACCGCTGTTTTTCGCGCAGGTGCGGGACATGGTGGCCTATCTGAAAAGCCCCGAGCGCGATGCGGATATCACTGCCATATATGTCAGCGATATGGGCGTCGCGCCAAGCTGGCGGCAGCCGGGGATTTCGAACTGGATCGCTGCGGATGGTGCGACTTTTGTCGTCGGTGCCGATGTGGCAGGCGGCATGGGGGCGCGCGAAGTGGTGCCCTTTGCCGATCCTGCTGATGCCCAGGTTTTCGCGGATACTTATGGCGGGACCGCGATGCGCCTGCCCGACATTCCCGATGCCGAAGTGCTTGGCCCTGTCGATCTTGATCTGACATTGGAGACCCCCGTATGACCGCCCTGTCCCGTCGCCGTTTTCTGATCATTTCCGCCGCCTGTGTGGCCACCCCGGCCATGGCTTCGGACGCGTACTGGCGCGGCACCGCCCTTGGGGCTGCGGCCAGCCTGCGGCTGGTCGGGCTGGCGGATGCCGAGGCCGCACCGATCATTGCCGCCGTCGAGGGTGAGGTGACCCGGCTGGAGGATATCTTCAGCCTGTACCGTCCGCAGTCACAGCTGAGCCGCTTGAACCGCGACGGTGTTTTGACCGCACCCGCACCTGAGCTGTTGGAGGTATTGAGCCTGAGCAGCGCCCTGCATCAGGCCTCCGGCGGCGCATTCGACCCCAGCATTCAGCCCCTGTGGTATGCTTTGGCAACAGGCGCAGGCCCCGGAGATCTGGCTGCCGCCCGCGCTGCTGTGGGCTGGGAACGGGTGTCTTTCGATGCTGCGTCGGTGCGGCTGCCGGTGCCGGGCCAGTCGGCCCTGACGCTGAACGGTATCGCCCAAGGCGCGGTCACGGATCGGATCGCCGCGCTGCTGCGTGGCTTTGGTTTGCGTGATGTTCTGGTCGATATGGGAGAGGTTGCCGCCTTGGGTTCGCGAGGCGACGGCACGCCCTGGAAAGTCGGGTTGGCCGCGCCGGACCAGCGGGTTCTGAAGCGGGTCGCGCTGCGTGACCGCGCTGTCGCGACGTCATCATCGCTGGGGACGCAACTGGGACAGGGTTTCGGTCACATCATCACCCCGGACGGGCCTGCAAACCGGGACAGAACGGTTTCGGTTTCTGCCCCTGACGCAGTGACGGCAGATGGTCTGTCCACCGCAATTTGCGCGGCATCTGACAGTCAAGTCACTGAAATCTTGCGACGTTTTCCCGAGGCCCATATCGAGCTGAATGTATGACGCATGGTCGCAAATCTCAGGTGCGTCAGGAAAATTCGCGAAAAACATGATATAGGTCAATTCGTGCGCTGCTTCGCGCAGCTAGGAAGTAAGGACGCGAACCAATCTATCCACACTCGAGTCGCCAGCCATGAGCCAGTTGACCAGCAGACGCGCTTTTCTGAGCGCACGTATCCTACGGGAGGATCCTGATGCGATCCGACCGCCGGGTGCGGGCGTGACAGGCTTTGCCGATCTGTGCACAGGCTGCGAAGACTGCGCCGGGGCCTGCCCGGAAGAGATCATCACATTCGACAACAGCGGTTTTCCGGTTCTGGATCTTTCTGCAGGCGGCTGCACCTTATGCGGTGCATGTGCCGAGGTTTGCCCGACCTCGGCGCTGTTGCCCGAGCGTGTGGCCGAGTGGCCGTGGCGCGCACGGATCGAGGCTGCAAGCTGCCTGTCGATGAACGGGGTAAGCTGCCGCCTGTGCCAGGACACTTGCGAACAGGAAGCCATCCGCTTTCGCCTGCAACTGGGCGGGCGGGCTGAACCGGCGCTTGAAACCGAAACCTGCATCGGATGCGGCACATGTTCTGCCGCCTGCCCCGCCGGGGCCATCACGATGCACCGCCCCGCCCCTTTGCACCCGGAGGTGACCCAATGAATATCTGTGGCTGTCTTGTCCACATCGCCCCCGATCACACCGACGCCGCGCGCGCGGCGATGACCGGCACCGATGGCGTCGAGCTTCATGCCGAGGCCGAGGATGGCCGGTTCGTCGTGGTTGTCGAGGATACAGCCGACCGGCTGGCCTCGGAAACCATCATGGATCTGCACCAGATCCCCGGCGTGATCTCGCTATCGCTGACCTATCACCATTTCGAAGATCCCGCGGAGGCTGCTCCGCGTCCTGATGCTCCAAGCCAACCGTCCAGCAGGAGGCCCATGCAATGACCATCTCTGAATCCCGTCGTACATTTCTGAAAGCGTCCGCAGCGGCTGCCACGGCCTCGGCTGCCGGCATTCCACTGGCCGCTGGTTCGGCCAGCGCCCAGGCCGCCGCGCCTGATATCCGCTGGGATAAGGCCGCCTGCCGGTTCTGCGGCACGGGCTGTTCGGTTCTGGTGGGCACCAAGGATGGCCGCGTAGTCGCCACGCAGGGCGACCCGGATGCGCCGGTCAACCGGGGTCTGAACTGTATCAAGGGCTATTTCCTGTCCAAGATCATGTATGGCAAGGACCGCCTGACCACGCCGCTTTTGCGCAAAACCAACGGCGAATATGACAAGAACGGCGAGTTTGAGCCGGTCAGCTGGGACGAAGCCTTTGACGTCATGGCTGCCAAGTGGAAAGAGGCGCTGGCCAAGAAAGGCCCGACCAGCGTGGGTATGTTCGGTTCCGGTCAGTGGACCGTCTGGGAAGGTTATGCGGCGGCCAAGATGATGAAGGCCGGATTCCGGTCGAACAACATCGACCCCAATGCGCGTCACTGCATGGCGTCGGCCGTGGTCGGCTTTATCCGCACCTTCGGCATCGACGAGCCGATGGGCTGCTATGACGACCTTGAGCACGCAGATACGTTTGTTCTGTGGGGGTCGAACATGGCCGAGATGCACCCGATCCTGTGGTCGCGTCTGACCGATACGCGCCTGACCAAGCCGGGATGCGAAGTGCATGTTCTGTCGACCTTCGAGCACCGTTCGTTCGAGCTGGCCGACAATGGCATGGTGTTCAACCCGCAGACCGATCTGGCGATCCTGAACTACATTGCCAATTACATCATCCAGAACGGCGCGGTGAACGAAGAGTTCGTCAAGAACCACGTCAACATCACCAAGACCGCCACCGATATCGGTTATGGCCTGCGCGACAATCATCCGCTGCAACAAGAGGCCGCGAACCCCAATGTCGGCAAGATGGAGCCGATCAGCTTTGAGGAATATGCCGAGGCGGTATCGGCATACACGCTGGAATACACCTCGGAGCTGTCCGGCGTTCCGGCGGACAAGCTGGAGCGTCTGGCCCAGCAATATGCCGACCCGAACCGCAAGGTCATGAGCCTGTGGACCATGGGGTTCAACCAGCATACCCGCGGGTCGTGGGTGAATTCGCTGATGTATAACGTGCACTTGCTGGTGGGCAAGATTTCCGAGCCCGGAAACTCGCCCTTCTCGCTGACCGGTCAGCCGTCGGCCTGCGGAACCGCGCGTGAGGTCGGCACTTTTGCCCACCGTCTGCCTGCCGACATGGTTGTCATGAATGACGAGCACCGCAAGATTTGCGAAACCGCCTGGAATGTGCCAGCGGGTACCATTCCGGCCAAGCCCGGCTTTCACGCCGTGCTACAACACCGCAAGCTGAAGGATGGTGATCTGAACGCCTATTGGGTGCAGTGCAACAACAACATGCAGGCCGCACCGAATATCAACGAAGAAGGTTATCCCGGGTATCGCAACCCCGAGAACTTCATCACCGTTTCAGACCCCTACCCGACCGTCACGGCCGTGTCCGCCGACCTGATCCTGCCCACCGCCATGTGGGTCGAGAAGGAAGGTGCCTATGGCAACGCGGAACGCCGCACCCAGTTCTGGCGGCAGCAGGTCAAGGCTCCGGGCGAGGCCAAGTCGGACGTGTGGCAGGTGATGGAATTCTCGAAACGCTTCACCGTTGAGGAGGTCTGGGGCGAAGAGTTGCTGGCCACCATGCCAGAACATCGTGGCAAGACCATGTACGAGGTTCTGTTTGCCAATGGCAGCGTTGACAAGTTCCCGCTGTCGGAAACGGCCGAGGGCTTTGACAACGACGAATCCGAGCATTTCGGGTTCTACGTTCAGAAGGGCCTGTTCGAGGAATATGCCAATTTCGGACGCGGCCACGCGCACGATCTGGCTCCGTTTGAAACCTATCACCAAGCCCGTGGTCTGCGCTGGCCGGTCGTGGATGGCAAGGAAACCCTGTATCGTTTCCGCGAAGGCTATGACCCTTATGTGCCCGAAGGCGCGGGCGTGAAATTCTATGGCAAGAAGGATGGCAAGGCGAGCATCATCTTTGCGCCTTACGAGCCTGCGGCCGAGGAACCGGATGCGGAATATGATCTGTGGCTGTGCACTGGTCGTGTGCTGGAACACTGGCATTCGGGGTCGATGACGCGCCGTGTGCCAGAGCTGCACCGCGCCTACCCGGCGGCTGTGGTTTACATGCATCCGCAGGACGCCAAGGATCGGGATCTGCGCCGGGGTCAGGAGATTGTTCTGTCCACCCGTCGGGGCGAGGTCACCAGCCGGGTCGAGACCCGTGGGCGCAACAAGGTGCCGCGCGGTCTGGTGTTCATGCCGTGGTTTGATGAAGGCCAGTTGACCAACAAGCTGACGCTGGACGCAACCTGCCCGCTGTCGAAAGAGACCGACTTCAAGAAATGCGCCTGCAAGGTCGAGCGCGCATAGGCAACAAGGATCGTACGGGTAAATCCTCATGTCTTTTGCCGACAAACCCCTTTCGCCGCAGCGGCGCCGGTTCCTGCAGGATTCGGCGCGGGCGGCGGGCGGCTGCGTGGTCGCCGGGACGGTGCTGGCCTATCTGGCCCGCGACGCCCGCGCCCTGCCGGCCGAGGCTTTGCGCCCGCCCGGCGCGCTGCCGGAAAAGGAGTTTCTGTCGGCCTGCATCCGCTGCGGATTATGCGTGCGGGATTGCCCATACGATACGTTGAAACTGGCCGAGTTAGGCTCGGACGCGGTAGCGACGGGAACCCCATATTTCACCGCCCGGGATATTCCCTGTGAGATGTGCGACGACATCCCTTGCGTCGCTGCATGTCCGACCGGGGCACTGGACCCCTCGCTGGACAATATCGACGATGCGAAGATGGGGGTCGCGGTTCTGGTCGATCAGGAGAACTGCCTGAACTTCCTCGGGTTGCGCTGCGATGTCTGTTACCGCGTCTGCCCCGTCATTGACGAGGCGATCACACTGGACACCACGCACAACACGCGGTCGGGCCATCACGCGATGTTCATCCCGACCGTCCACGCCGACCGCTGCACCGGCTGCGGCATGTGCGAGAAAAGCTGTGTTCTGCCCGAGGCCGCCATCAAGGTGCTGCCTGCCCGGCTGGCGCGGGGCAGTTCGGCAGAGCATTACCGCAAGGGTTGGGAAGAAAAGGCCGCGAAAGGCGCGCCGGTGGTCGAGGGGATCATCGATCTGCCGGACCGTTTGCCCGGACCGGGCACGGACAATCTGGCCACGCCCGGCGGATTTGCACCGGGATATGATCTGCCGGGGGTGGGACAATGAGCGCCCGCACAGATATGCCCACAGGTCACGAGGCCATCGCCAGCAAGGGCTGGATCGGCGCGCATCGCTATCTGCTGCTGCGCCGGGCAAGCCAGCTGTTCTTTCTGGTTCTGTTTCTGCTGGGCCCATGGTTCGGCATCTGGGTCGTTCAGGGCACGCTGGCCGGGTCGCTGACGCTGGGCGTGCTGCCCTTGACCGATCCGTTCATCCTGATGCAGAGCATGGTTGCAGGCCACTGGCCCGAAATGACCGCGCTGATCGGTGGGCTGATCGTTCTGGTGGTCTACGCGCTGATTGGTGGCCGTGTCTATTGTTCCTGGGTCTGCCCGATCAATCCGGTGACGGACGCGGCCAATTGGTTGCACCGCAAGCTGGACCTGCCGAAAGGCTGGCAACCCAAGCGCGGGACGCGCCTGTGGATTCTGGCAACCGTCCTGCTTGTTTCGGGTCTGAGCGGAATGATCGCGTGGGAGTTGATCAACCCGATTACCATGCTGCATCGCGGGCTGGTCTTTGGAATGGGCTTTGTCTGGGCCCTGATCGCCGCCATCTTTGTCTTTGACGTTTTTGTCTCGCGCCACGGATGGTGCGGACACCTGTGCCCGGTGGGCGCGTTCTATGGCCTGATCGGAGCAAAAAGCCTGCTGCGGATCAGCGCCACAAACCGCGCCGCCTGCGACGACTGCATGGATTGTTACGCGGTCTGCCCGGAAAATCAGGTGATCTCGCCCGCGCTGAAGGGTAAGCCGGGAAGTACCCCGCTGATCCTGTCACCCGACTGCACGAATTGTGGCCGCTGCATCGATGTCTGCGCGGTCGACGTCTTTACCTTTACTCACCGGTTCGACGACCACGTCGTCCAACCTTCCGATCCAGTTGCCGCGCCCGAGCCGCGCGCCGCCAGACCTATCTAGGGGAGTGCCAAGATGAAAAAATCAATCGTTACAGGCGGAATTGCCCTTCTACCCGTATTATTGCTGAGCGGATGGGCCCTCGCGCAATCTGCTCAGGTTGAATCCCTGCGCGGTGCGGATGTGGATGAGCCGGTGCCGCTGGACCAGATCCACCGCAATGTCGAAGGGCGCCAGCAGCGCAATTACCGGCAGCAGCCGCCAGTGATCCCGCATTCGGTCGAACAGTACCAGATCGACATCCGTACCAACCAGTGCCTGTCCTGCCATGACTGGACCAAAGCCGGTGACCGCAACGCGCCGACGCTGTCGATGACCCATTATCTGGACCGCGAAGGCCGCGAACTGGATCGGATCGCCGGAACCCGGTATTTCTGCAACCAGTGCCACGTACCGCAGGCCGACGCCCCACCGCTGGTCGACAACGTGTTCCAGCCCTCCGCCGGCAATTGATCCAACGCAAGACTGAAAGGAGCACCGATATGGCCGACTCTCCTGAAAACCGCGGCTTGCTTGGTCGCCTCTGGAACGCGATCTGGACGCCGACGGTGCTGTTCAGTTCAGGCTTTCTGGTCCTGTCCGGATTTCTGGCCGGTATCCTGTTCTGGGGTGGATTTCACTGGACCCTTGAGCTGACGAATACCGAAGAATTCTGTACCTCGTGCCACACGATGGAAACCAACCTGGGCGAGTATCGCGAAACGGTTCATTACAACAACCATTCCGGCGTTCGCGCGATCTGTTCCGACTGCCACGTGCCGGATGAATGGAGCCACAAGATCAAAGCCAAGATCATGGCCGTCAAAGACGTCTATCATGAGCTGGCCGGAACCATCAGCACACCCGAGCAGTACGAAGAGCATCGCCTGAGCATGGCTTCGGCCGTCTGGAAGAAGATGAAGGAATCGGACAGCCGTGAATGCCGCAACTGTCACAACTTTGACTACATGGACTTTACCATTCAGGAAACCCGCGCCGCGTCGGAACACCAGCGCGCCATCGACACCGGCATGACATGCATCGATTGCCATCAGGGCATCGCGCATAATCTGCCCGCGAACTATCTGGAACAGTACCAGAAGATAAGCGAGGCCGTGGAGGGCGTGGTTCTTCAGGAACATGCTTCCGCCTCGGGCAGCGACATCCGCGCGTTTCTGAACAACAGCTCGAATTAGGGTGGGGGCAGACATGTTAGACTTACTTGGAACAATCGGCGCCAATGTCCTGGGCCTGCCCGGCATACTGGGACTGGCGCTTGGAATGATGACCCGCAAGCTGTGGTTGGGCGCGGCACTGGGGGCCGGTGTCGGCATTCTGGAAACGCTGGTTTTCGCCGGCTTTCAGTTTGCCCATGTGGAAGCGCTGGAACTGGGCATCTCGGTTCTGGTCGGGCTTTGCGCGGGCAGCCTTGGCACTGCCATCCGCCTGAAAGGCGCAACCGTCTGAAGAAGACACCGGTTCTGCCCATTGGTGGAACCGGTATCCTGCCGGGTCACGTTTCCAGCGCCAAAGCGGGTGCTTGTACCGCGCGCGACACGTCCATTGACGTAACGGAAGCGTTTAAAGAGCGCGGCGGCAACGAAAATCGGCAGGATCTGGTTTTCGCATTTCCACAACTTCGACAAAAGCGCACGAGGCCCTAGCGCCAAGGGCAAAACACCCGTTCCCATTTTGCGCGGCAAGGCAGCAGGCCAGGCCCGAAATCGCGCGTGAAAAATCAACATGAAACCGAAAGCCAATGATTTGGCAAGAAAAATTCAAAGTGGAGTGGAAATTCGATACGACATCTGTCACAGCAGATAACAAGTTAACAATGGTGCCCCTGCGTCATGTGGATAGAACGTAAATTCCTCTCTATTTTTGCTTATACAAATACAATATGTTTTGAGGGGAATAAGGGGGGAAAAAAAATGGGCGGGGGCGCAGAACGATGACGGGGGTCCTTGAGGCATCGCCGCGTATCTCAAAAGTTCTTCAACTGGCTGATCTGGAAAACCATGCCACCCTGTTTCGGCAGGAAGGCGTGGATGATGATATTCTGGACGAGCTGACAGATCCCGAACTGCGTGATCTGGGGTTGACGGTTGGCGAACGGAAACGGTTTCGCAAGGCGCAGGCCCGTCTGAAATCTGAGGAAGCATCGACCCGGCAGGAGCTTAGGTCCGAAGCCGAACGGCGGCAGCTTACGCTGGTTTTCTGCGATCTCGTGGGGTCGACGCAGCTGGCCCAGCGGTATGACCCGGAAGACCTGATGCAGATCATGAATCTGTATCTGGATACGGCGATCGGCACCCTGAAACAGCATGGCTGTCATCTGGCCTACAGGCAGGGCGACGGGATCATGGTCTATTTCGGATATCCCAAAGCCATGGAGGACGATGCCGAACGCGCCGTTCGCGCCGTGCTGGAAACCATCGAAGCCGTACAAAACCTTGAAAACAGGTTTGGCGAAAAACTGGATCTGCGCGCGGGAATTGCCACCGGTATGGTTGTTGTGGGGGTGGTCTCGTCGACAAGTCTTGGGTCGCAGGACTTTCTGGTCGGTGAAACCGCGAACCTTGCATCCCGCCTGCAAGGTCTGGCCGAGCCGGGTGAAGTGATCGTTTCCGCAGAGACGTGGCGATTGACACAGGGCGCATTCGAGTTCGAGCCCCGTGGCAGCCAGAACCTGAAAGGGTTTGACAATCAGCGCACCGTTTATCGCGCAATTTCCGAAAGCGTCGCGACCAGCCGGTTCGATGCGCGTGTCGGACAGTCAGCTGTTGATCTTGTCGCCCGGGGCGACGATCTTTCGGTCCTGACGCAGCTTTGGAAAGATGCACAGGCGGGGTCCGGCAGGTTTGCGTTTGTCGGTGGCGCCGCAGGCATTGGCAAATCGCGGTTGATCAAGTCCCTGTCTGAAACAATTGGCGTCAAACCCTTTACCTTGCAGTGCATTCCGCATCTGGCCAGCCTTCCGCTTCACCCGATCGTGGGAGAGTTGAGGCGTGTCTCAGGCGACAAGTCCGATGACAGCATCCGGGGCGCGATTTCCGATTTTGTTCAGGCCGCCTCTCGTCTGAGCGACGCGGATTTGCCTGTTCTTCTGGATATGGCCGGGGTCGAAACGGGCGCAGCGCCGGATCCCGACCCCCTGAAAAAGGCCCGCAAGTCGCTGGACGTGTTGTTGCGCAGCCTTGGCAGCCTGTGTGACAGGCGCGGCACCTTGTTGCTGGTGGTGGAAGACGTGCACTGGGCTGACGCAACCACGCTGGACGTGCTGGAGGCGCTGGCATCAGGACTGGACGGGTTCCCGATACTTGTGGTCCTGTCGCATCGCCCTGAATATGAGCCGCCAGAGCATTACGAGGGCCGCGCGGCGCGCATCGATCTGACGCCTCTGGCCGGCAGTGAAGCCTCGGAACTGGTCCGGCGCGTGGCCGAGCCGTACAGTTTGCCGGTCATCCTGATCAGGCAGATTGTCGAGAAAGCCGATGGCGTGCCGCTTTACATCGAAGAGATGACAAAGGCGGTTCTGGACCAGCTGCCGCAAGATGCGCCGATCAACGCCGAGGTTCTGGATGCCCTGAGTATCCCCGCAACCCTTCAGGATTCGTTGATGTCGCGTCTTGACCGGATGGAAAACGCCAAGCCCATTGCGCAGCTTGGGTCTGTTATCGGGCGCAGTTTCACCTCGGCGATGATCCAGGCGGTGGCGCAGGAAGACATGGATGTGGAAAGCGCGCTGATGCAGCTGATGGCGGCCGGGGTCGTGCTGATCACGGGCGAAGCCGGAACGGCCACCTACACGTTCAACCACGCGCTGGTTCAGGATACGGCCTATAACTCGCTGCTGCGCGAAGACCGGCAGAAGGTTCATCTGAAAATCGCCCGGGCCTTGCTGGCCGGACATAACGCATTCGGGAACCCCGCCCCCGATACCGTGGCGCATCACTGCGACCATGGCGGGTTGAAGGATGAGGCGGTGTCCAACTGGTTTACGGCAGGCGAACAAGCCCTGACGCGGTTGGCGAACCTGCCTGCGATCTCGGCGTTTCGCGCGGCACTGCGCAATATCGGAACGATGCCCGCCAATGCCGAGCGTGACGGATTCGAGCTTCGGGTGCAGATGAATATCCTGCCAGCTTACATGGCGATCTATGGATGGTCCTCCGATCAGGTCGGAGAGACAGCCGCCCGCGCGATGGAGCTTGCCCATGCATTGGGCGATGGAGAAACCCTTTTCGCGGCCACCTTCTGCCGCTGGACCAATTTCTTTGTCGCGGGCCAGATGAACCGCGCAATGGAAATGGGACAGGCCCTGGACGCGATGGCCGGTATGAGCGGCGACCCTGTCGCCAACGTGCTGGCGGCCCGCGCGCTGAGTTTCACGCATTACTTCCGCGGGGAATTCGCGGATTGCGAGCAGCAGCTTGACCGTGCCTTTGCCCTGATTACGCCCGAGCTGGACATGGCCATGATGCCGATGACCCAATCCTCGACCACGGCGTCTTTGCTGGCCATTCAGGGGTGCCTTCTGTGGCAGCAGGGCAAGTTTGATGAGGCGGAGGCCGCACGTCTGAAAGCCATCGACGTCAGCCGGGCACTGAACCACGCACCCAACCTTGTCTACATCATGGGCGCGTGCAGCATGTTCCTGCCCTACGCGGGCGAGTGGGACCGGCTGGATGTGACCATGAAGGAAGCCCGCAAGATCGCCGACGAGGAAGGGTTCCTGTATCTTCACGCCATGCAGGATATCTACATGGGTCTTGCACAGGCGGGAAAAGGAGACATCGAGGGCGTTCCGGCCCATATCGAGGCCTGCATGAACCTGATCTCCAAGTCTGGTGGAAACTTTACTTTTCCGCAGAATCAGATTGTTCTGTCTGAGTTGATGATCGATCACGGGGATATTGATCAGGCCCTGGACCGGCTTGAAACCGTGTGTACCCCCGGTTGGGAACGAGGAGAAACGCTGAACAAACCGGAATATCACCGCGTGCGGGCCAAAGCCTTTGCTGCCAAGGGTGATCGGGACAGCGCGATTGCCGAGGGTGAACTGGCATTGGCGCTTGCCCGCGAATGTGGTGCCGTTGTTCAGGAACAACGCGCCGGGGCACTTCTGGACAGTTTGACGAAAGCCGAATGAACGAGACGGACTGCCCGGCCAAACAGGGCAGCATCACCAAGAGGGATTTACAATGACCGATGCATTGGATTGGAACACCGAACAGTGGAATGCCGTTAACAAGGCGGTCCATGATGAGGCGCTGCGTGCGCGGGTGGCTGCGAGCTTTCTGCCGCTTTATGGGCCGCTGCCTGCGGACACGCAATCTGTTCCCCTGAACAAGCTGGGTCTGGTCGACAACGCATCAGGCGCGGCCAAGCGTCTGGAAGTGAATGATCATGACACCCTGCGGCTGACGACGGTTTCCGTCAACGTCTACCTGAAAGGCGCGCAGGTGGCTGATCCGGAACTGGCTGCGGCCATGATCATGTTCCGCCGGGCCGCCGCCGTCGTGGCCAAGGTCGAGGATGACATCGTTTTCAACGGCCAGCCAGGCAGCAGCGAAGCCCCCAAACATGCCGGTGGCGCACCTGCCGATCTGCCGCCGATCTATACCGTCAGCGGTGGCGGCAAATATCCGGGGCTGCTGGAGGCTGGCGAAGGTCAGTCCATTTCGATCAACGGGAAGAAAAAGCCCTGTTCCGGCCCTGAAGTATTCGAGGCCGTGGTTGCGGGCATCAACAAACTGGAAGCGCACGGATACCTCGGACCTTTTGCCTGCGTGATGGGTAACGGACTGTTTCAGGCCGTTACCACGCCGATCGAAAACTCGATGGTGCTGCCGCGTGACAGTATTCTTCCGTTCCTTGACGGCCCGCTGCTGAGATCGGGCACCCTTCCTGCAAACAAGGCAGCACTTGTATCGCTGCAAGGCGCGCCGGTCGAGATTGTCGTGCCTTCGGATATCGCGGTGAAGTATCTGCAAACCTCGTCTGACGGTGAGCACATCTTCCGCGTGCAGCAGAAGTTCCACCTGAGGATCAAAGAAGCACAGGCGATCTGCACCATTACGTGCTGACCGGAGATCTGGTCATGGGGGAGTTTACAGACCGGGGCGTGACATTGCGTTGGTCCGAGCTGATCAACGAAAATGGGCTTAATCGGGTGCTGATCGAAGCCGGACCCGCCGTGTCTTCGCATGACGTGGTGCGTGTGATCTGTTCCGAAGATGGTGGCCCCGAACGCGCCATTCGCGGCTGGCCCTTGCATTGCGACCCCAAGACCGGGTTTCAGCAGTTTGCAGCCATGCTGCCATCTGTGACCCAGGAAAAGACATTGACCTGGCGACCGGTGCTGACGACCGGTGGTCGCGAATATGATCCCGGCCCCGGAAAGGCCCCCGAACCTGCGCTGCCAAGCCCGGCAAAGCCAGTCACGCAAGTGCCCGCGCTTGAACATGTGGGCAGGTTTGTGGTGCCGTTCACCGACGAGTTCTATCCGTCGGGGGAAACACCGGACGGCATCTGGCTGCATTTCGGGATCAAAGAGGGCGGAACGGTTGAAGGGCCTCATCTGAAGGGGACGATCGATCCGCTGGGGGGCGACTGGATGCGCGTGCGGTCCGACGGAGTTGGGCTTTTGCACGCCCGAGCGCTTATTCAACCCGTTGAAGGGGGTGCGCCGATCCTGTTTGAAGATACCGGCGTGTGTGACTTTGGCCCAGATGGGTATGCCGGGCTGGCGAAGGGCACTCTGCCCGCCTCAGCCCCGGTCCGGCTTGCGCCGCGATACCTGACGTCAAACCCGAATTATGCCTGGATGAACAGGTTGCAGGGGTTCGGCATCGGCGAAGCCAGCCTGTCCGATATCACTCTGCGCTTTGACGTCTATTCCGCGAAAGGAACATCCGATGGCTGAAAAGGTTGTCATATTGGGCGGTGGCGTGGCCGGAATGAGCGCCGCGCATGAGCTGATCGAGCGCGGGTACGAGGTCGAGATTCACGAGCGCCAGCTGATCCCCGGCGGTAAGGCACGCAGCATCCCCGTGATGAAGGGCGAAGGCGATCACGGGTCCAAGGCGAAACACATCAAGGCGCTTGAACAATGGGCCGAGATGGACGGTGCCAGTTATCCTCCAGGCGTGAAACGCCCCTGGTTGCCCGGCGAGCACGGGTTCCGGTTCTTTCCGAATTTCTACCGCCATATCACCGATACGATGGCGCGCACGCCCTATTACGGCAAAGGCACCTGTTATGATAATCTGGTGTCCACCACTCAGGTTCTGGTCAGCCAGTTTGACGACCCAGGCATCATCGTTCCCGAACGGTTCCCCCGCACGCTGAAAGACGTGGCCGACGCGCTCAAGACGGTTGCATTCACGCTCTCGCCCCGGGACCAGATCGCCTATGAGGATGTCGAACATTTCATCGCCTGCATGTGGCGCATCGCGACATCCTGCAAGGAACGCCGGTTCGACGAATATGAACGCATCGGGTGGTGGGATTTCATCGGTGCCGAACAACGCTCGGAAGCGTATCAGAAGTTTCTGGCCATTGGCCTGACCCGTTCGCTGGTGGCCGCGAAGGCGACAACTGCCAGTACAAAGACGGTGGGCGACATTGCCGTTCAGCTTCAACTGGGTATCGCGACGCCCGAGCCGCATGGCAACCGGCTGTTGAACGGTCCCACCAACCTTGTCTGGATACAGCCGTGGCTGGATTACCTCAAAAGCAAGGGGGTCGTGTACAAGTTCAACTCAAAGGTCACGGGCATCGACTGCCAGAATGGCCGCATCGTCAGCGCGACGGTTGAACAGGATGGCGAAGAAAAGCAGGTCACCGGGGATTGGTTCATCAGTGCGATGCCGATCGAACGGATCGCGCCCCTGATCACCCCTGCGATGACGGCAATCGACCCGTCTCTGGCCAAGCTGCCCCTGCTGGCCGAAGATGTGCAATGGATGAACGGAATTCAGTTCTATCTGACCAAGGATGTTGAACTGACGCACGGCCATGTCATTTTCATTGACAGCCCATGGGCCCTGACCGCGGTTTCGCAAAAACAGTTCTGGTCGGCCATCAACTTTGAAAACTGGGCAGAAGGCAAGACCAAGGGTTTGCTTTCAATAGATATTTCGGAATGGGACAAGCCGGGCCTGAACGGAAAAACCGCGCGTGATTGCAGCCGCGAGGAGATTGCGCAAGAGGTTTGGGAACAGCTCAAGCGGAGCGTCAACGTGGATGGCCAGACCGTCCTGCGCGACGAGGACATGCATTACTGGTTCCTTGATCCGGATATTGTGCAGGATCCCAACGACCCCAAGCGCCAAACCAATGTGGAGCCGCTGTTGGTCAACCGCATCAACAGCTGGCGGTTGCGTCCTGAGGCGGCCACGTTGATCCCGAACTTCATGCTGGCATCGGATTATGTGCGCACCTACACCGACCTTGCCACCATGGAAGGGGCGAACGAAGCGGCACGCCGGGCGGTCAACGCCATCCTGCAACGCGGCGGATCAAAAGCTGAGCCCTGCCAGATCTGGGATCTGCACGAGCCGGATATCCTGAAACCGCTGCGCGCCTATGATTTTGCCCGTTATCAGGCCGGCCTGCCCTGGGACAACCGGTTTGCGGTTGCGGTCGAAGCCGCGCTGAGGATGGGACAGGATGCAGTGGGTGTTGAGCGTGGCGGCGAAGGGCCGCTTGCCGTCATTGCGAAACCGGCTACGGAATATTCAAAACCCGGCGGGATTACCGAAGACCCAGCGATTGCGGACGCGTTGCGCATGATCTGCCCTCCGAAAGAGCTGTTTGACCTGATGGTGGCCTACGAGCCGACCGCTGATCTTCCGATCCCCGGAGAGGAGATTGCAGAGGATGTTGCCTTTGATCTGGGCCGGGACAGCGGCCAGACGGGGGTATTGTCCAAAGCCTTGCCGCTGACGGATTCACCTTTGTCCGCAACCGGACCAAACCTTGCCGAGACGGGCAGGAACGAGACCAAAACCCGTGTGATCATCACCCAGAAGGGATGACCCTGTGGCCACTGGCACAGCACATCTGGATCCTGCGGCACAGCAGGATTTTCTGAAAACGCTGACCTCATACGGGGATCGGGCCCGTGAGACGCTTTTGCAGATGCTGCCGACGGGCGAGCCGCAGGCCTATCTGTACGGGCCGATGCGGGATTACATCGAAACCTCGGGCAAGGGGTTGCGGCCCGCGCTGTTGCTGGCCACCTGCGAGGCTTTCGGCGGTGACAGCGAAACCGCGAGGGTGTCAGCCGCCGTTCTTGAACTGCTGCACAACGCGTTTTTGATCCATGACGATATCGAGGATCAAAGCGATTTCAGGCGCGGGCGCGAATGTATGCACAAGCGTCTTGGGGTCCCTTTGGCGATCAATACCGGTGACGGGATGCAATCGCTGGCCCTGCGCCTGTTGCGCCAGAACCTTGGGCCGCTGGGCCCTGAAACCGGTATGCGCGTGGTGGACGAGTTTGATCACCTTTTGCAGCAGTCCATTGAAGGTCAGGCGCTGGAGCTTGGTTGGATACGGGACAACCGGCTGAACGTGGATGCATCGGATTATCTGACGATGTGTCTGAAAAAGACCTGCTGGTACAGCTTCATTCACCCCATGCGCATCGGAGCGCTGATTGCCCGGCCACATGATGTCGCGTCAGGCGCGCTTAATCTGGACGATTTCAACGCGTTTGGGTTTTTTCTGGGGGCCGCGTTTCAGATACAGGATGATGTTCTGAACCTCGTGGGTTCGCAGGACAAATATGGCAAAGAGATCGGCGGGGACATTTACGAAGGCAAACGCACGCTGATGCTGGGGCGGCTTAGCCTGCAGGCGGATGAGCCCGAAAAGGCGCGCCTGTCGGATATGCTGTCAAACCCGCGCGACAGCCGCTCGACGCAGGATGTGGGCTGGGTTCTGGATCGCATGGATCATTATGGCTGCATCCGATACGCTCAGGACGCGGCCAATGACCTGCTGGCCTCGGCCCGTCAGGAGTTTGCGCAGGTTTTTGCAGCCACCGAAGAGGTGCCGCGCGCGTTTCTGGGTCATTTCATGGACTATCTCGTAACCCGTCAGGTTTGAGCGCCCGCCACCTCATACATCACGATGATCGAGGTTTGCACTGTGCCTGTGCAGGCGATCCGGCCGTGATATTCGCCGGGATCGGCAAGATCCGGCACGGTTACAATGACGGCAACATCTGTTGACTCACCGGGGTTTAACTGGATTCGCGGGGGGACAACATTGACCCGGTTTGCCGGAAGAGTGTCGCCGTTCCGGTTGATCAGGTCACCCGGTTCGAACTGTAGTGCGACAGGCCCGCCACCATTTGGTGCGTCAAAGGACAGCAATATGGTCGCGGTGCCGCCGGGGTGGCAGGTTTTGCGGCACGCAAATGGCCCTTCAACCGGCTGTTGCGTGCCCCGTTCAGCCCCAAGCACGCGGCGGGCAATGTCCGAGATCGGTTGCGCATCCGGCTGCGGCGCGATCGGGCTGACCGGAAGTGGCGTGCTAACGTATGGTTTTCGTTCGAAATAAGGCATGCCTAACTGTGCACCTGTGGCGCGGATCAGTAAATGGGAAATTTGCCGGATCCGCGCGACAAACACACCGCGTTATTATTTGCCTTTCCAGACCGGATCACGTTTTTCGGCAAATGCACGCGCGCCTTCAAGCTGGTCCTCACTGGAATAGAGGACATCCACGCTGCGCAGTTGCCGTTTGGTGATGCGGTTCATGGCGTCCTGAAAATTGGCGTCTTCGGCATCGCGTACGATTTCCTTGATGGCCGCGTAGACCAGCGGCGGCCCTGACGCCAGCAGGCGGGCGAGGTCCCACGCGCGGTCCATCAGCTGATCAGCGGCGACAATCTCGTTCACCAGACCCCAGCGGTTGGCTTCTTCGGCATCAAACCAGCGGCCTGTCAGAAGCAGCTCCATCGCGATGTGATAGGGGATGCGCTTGGGCAGTTTGACGCTGGCGGCATCCGCAACGGTGCCCGAGCGGATTTCCGGCAAAGCAAAAGTGGCGTGGTCAGCTGCTAGGATCATGTCTGCTGACAAGGCCAACTCTAGCCCGCCGCCGCAGGCGATACCGTTGACGGCGGCAATCACGGGCTTGTTCAGGTCGCGCAGCTCTTGCAGGCCTCCGAACCCGCCGACGCCGTAATCTCCGTCCACCGCGTCGCCGTCGGCGGCAGCTTTCAGATCCCAGCCGGGGCAAAAGAATTTCTCGCCAGCGCCGGTCAGGATGGCCACGCGCAGGTCCGGGTCGTCGCGGAATTCAGCAAAGACCTCGCCCATTCTGCGGCTGGTGATCAGATCGATCGCGTTTGCCTTAGGGCGGTCCAACGTAACCTCAAGGATCGAACCATCGCGGCGGGTTTTGATCGGGTCCATATCTCAGGCCTTTCTTATCAGGGCGTCCACGGCAACGGCCTTGTCCGGCGTGCACAGGAGCGGGTTAATCTCGACCTCGCCAAGCGTGTCGGCATTTTGCATGACATAGGTCTGAACGGCCTCGACCGCGGCAACAACCGCATCCATATCAGCCGCCGGTTGACCGCGATAGCCCGCCAGCAGCGGGGCGATCTTCAATTGGCTAAGGGCGGAGCGGATGTCTTCGGGCGGGCTGGGCACCAGCAAGGATACCGTGTCGCGCAGCAGTTCGGTCAGCACGCCCCCTGCCCCAAGGGTCAGAACAAACCCATGGGCGGGATCACGCACCACGCCAATCAGAAGTTCGGCAACGGGTCCGGTGACCATCTCCTCGATCAGGATGTCTTCGGTGCCGATATCTGCCGCGACAGCCGCGACGTCCTGGGCCCGGATGCCCAGCCGAACGGCGCTGTGTTCGGATTTATGCGCAAGCCCGACACCTTTGACGGCAAACGGGCCTTCCATCTGGTCCGCTGCGGCACGGGCAGCTTCCGCGCCCCGCACCGTCCGGTTCTGCGGGATACGCAGGCCGCATTCCGCCAGCGCCGCCTTCGAGGCGCCTTCGGTCAGGGTTTGGGTTGGTTCCATCATGCCCGGTTGCAAAACGGGCGCTGCGGATGGGGCCTTGACCTGCCCTGCGGCGCGGGTCGCAGACAGCGCCTCGCGCAGGCCCATGAAGGGGACAACACCCCCGACCATCAGCTGTTGCGCGATGTCTTCCGGCAAAAGTTCCGGCAAGGTGGCGACAATCGCAAACCGGGCGCCGGTTTCTGCCCGTACGTTCAGCGCTGCCTGCGTTGCGCAGGCCCAATCGGTGGAGTCGGTGGTCGGGTAGTCGACGATCGAGAATGTCATGTCGATATCGTCACCCGTCATGCCCGACCAGGCCCGCGTCATCGCCTGCTCGTCACGCCAGATATAGGTGTGATAATCCAGCGGGTTGTTCAGCGCGACCATGGGCCCGAGCGCGTCACGCAGGCGGGTCAGCTTTTCACCGCTCAGCCGTGGAAATTGCAACCCCGTGCCGACGGCCATATCGGCAATCAGGCTCGCCTCGCCCCCCGAACAGCTGATCGAGGAAATGTTGCCCCCCGGCAGCGGCCCGTAGCAGTGCAACAGTTTGAGCGTTTCAAGGAAGTCAGGCAGTGCCGAAACGCGCGGAATGCCAAGCCGGTCAAGCAGCGCCTGCGCCCCGGCATCGCTGCCCGCCAGAGATGCGGTATGGGAAACGGTTGCCGTCTGCGCCTGTTCCGATGCGCCGACCTTGAGGGCGACCAGAGGGATGCCTTTTGCATGGGCTTTGGCGGCCAGCGCCTCCCACTCGCGGATGTTCTTGAAGCCTTCGATATGCAGGCCCACGGCAGTCACGCGCGGGTCATCGATCAGGGCCGAGGCGATTTGCGCCTGACTGGTCTGAGCCATATTTCCGCAGGTGACCATATAGGCAATCGGCAGCCCGCGTTTCTGCATGGTCAGGTTGATCGAGATGTTCGAGCTTTGCGTCAGGACCGCCACGCCCTTGTCGACGGGCACAGCCCCGTGCTGATCCGGCCACAGCAATGCCCCGTCCAGCGCGTTGATGAAGCCATAGCAATTCGGGCCCAGAATGGGCATGTCACCGGCCGCTGCGATCAGTTGATCCTGCAAATCCCCGCCGGTGTCGTCCTCGGCCACGGCCTCGGAAAAGCCCGAGGCGAAGCAGACAGCGCCACCCGCACCCATGCTGGACAGGACTTGAACCGCTTCAATCGTGGCGTGGCGGTTGATACCGATAAAAACCGCGTCAGGTGCGTTGGGCAGGTCTTCGATATGCCCATAAACCTTGTGGCCCGCAATGTCCGAAGCCTTGGGATGGACCGGCCAGATCTGACCGGCATATCCCATGCGTTCGGATTGCAGAATAACCTGTTGGCACCATGCACCGCCGCCAATGACAGCGATGGATTTCGGGCGCAGCAGCCGGGTCAGGTCTTTGGTCATGGTCAGGCGCCCAGCGGACGCAGAAGATCGCGGCTGATGATGTGGCGCTGAATCTCGCTGGTGCCGTCCCAGATCCGTTCGACCCGGGCGTCGCGCCAGAACCGTTCAATCGGGAAATCATCCATCAGGCCCATGCCGCCGAAGATTTGCAGCGTCGTGTCGGTGACCCGCGCCAATGCCTCGGAGGCATAGAGCTTGGCCGAGGCGATCTCGCGGTTTGCGGGCAGGTTCTGATCCAAACGCCAAGCAGCGGCAAGGGTCAGCCAGTCGGCGGCGTCAATCTCGGTGATCATGTCGGCAATCTGAAAGCCGACACCCTGAAACTTGCCGATGGGCTGGCCGAATTGCTTGCGCTCGGCGGCGTAGTTCAGCGCATAATCAAAGCAGCGCCGCGCACGACCGACCGAGAAGGCCGCAACCGTCAGGCGGGTCGCGTAGAGCCATTCGTTCATCACCGCAAAGCCGCCATCGACCTCGCCCAGAACCTGGGCATCGGACAGGCGGCAATTGTCGAAATACAGGATACAGTTTTTATAACCCCTGTGGCTGACGGATTTGTAGCCGTCGCGCACTTCAAAGCCCGGTGTGCCGCGATCCACCAGGAAAGTGGTGATGCGTTTTTTGGGGCCTTTCGGGGTCTCATCCACGCCGGTGGCAACGAATACAATAAAGAAATCCGCGTGTTCCGCGCCCGAGATGAAGTGTTTCGATCCGTTGACGACCCAGTCGCCACCGTCGCGCACCGCCTGACATTTCATGCCGCGCACGTCCGATCCGGCATCCGGTTCAGTCATCGCCAGCGCGTCCATCTTTTCCCCGCGCACAGCAGGCAGCAGATAGCGTTCGCGCTGTTCATCGCTGCAGGCCATCAGGATGTTCTGCGGGCGGCCAAAGAAATGCGTCAGCGCCATCGACCCACGACCCAGCTCACGCTCGACCAGTGTAAAATCCAGGTGCGACAGGCCCGCGCCACCCACTTCTTCGGGGAAGTTGCAAGCATAGAACCCCAGATCGATACATTTCTGCTTGATCTCATTGCCAAGCTCCAGCGGGACCGTTCCGCTGCGTTCCACCGCGTCTTCATGCGGGTAGATTTCTTTTTCTACAAAGCTGCGGACCGTCGAAACGATCATGTCCTGTTCTTCTGTCAGACCAAACTGCATGGCGCGTGTTCCCTGGATCGGTGGTTGACCAACCAAACGCCATCGCTCATGGTCGCGGCATGCAGAGATAGATCAGTTTCATGCCAAATTCGAAAATATTAACGCAGCAGTACAATGTCCTGCTGTTCAACGGGTTCTCGAACCATTGCCTTGCGAACATGGTCGAACCGTTGCGGGCGGCAAACACCCTGTCGCGGCAGGCGTTATATGCGTGGCGCTTCTGTTCGCTTGACGGCAACCCTGTTCAAAGCTCAAGCGGCCTTGTCGTCACCCCGAACGGGGCCATCGGCGATCAACAGGGGGATTTTCTTGTTGTCATGCCGTCATATGGATACCTGAAGCTGGATACGCGGTCGACCATGCGTGCCGTGCTGGCAGCGGCCAAGAAACACAAGCACCTGGCCGGGCTGGACACGGGAAGCTGGCTGCTTGCCAGCGCGGGATTGCTGGATAACCACAGGGCAACCATTCATTGGGACGAATTTTCGCGGTTCGAGGAAAGGTTTCCGGCGGTAGAGGCCGTGCAGGAACGGTTCGTCATCGACGGCAACCGGCTGACCTGTTCCGGGGCCATGGCAGCCTTCGATCTGGCCCTGACCCTTATCCGCCGGGATCACGGCCCGCTGCTGGCGATGGAGGTTGAGCACCTGTTCATGAGCCGGAACGGGCGTGGCCATTATGACCTGCCTCTTAAATCCGAGGACACGCTGGTCAATCGTGCGCTGACCGTCATGCAGGCGCATCTTGAAGCACCGCTGTCAGTCCGAAGCGTGGCCCGGAAAATCGGATGTTCACAGAAAAGGCTCGAAACGCGTGTTCAGGCGGAATTGAAAACAACTCCGCAAGCGCTGTACCGGCGTCTGCGCCTGAACCGCGCGCGCAATCTGGCCGAGGATACGGAACAATCCATCGCCGAGATCGCGGGGCGCTGTGGATATGAAAACGCCAGCGCCATGACCCGCGCGTTCAAGGCCGAATTCGGTCAAACGCCGACCGCATTTCGAAACGGAAACCTGTCGGGGCGCTGAGCCCGGACTGGCGGGAAGCCGTTTGTTGCTTTTCACAACCTGCAATAATGCATGCGGTTTTCTGATATCACTCCAGCGAAACCCACAGAATCCTGGCGTCTTCGTCGCTGGTCGAGATACAGCCATGGCCCATTCCACTGTCGTAATACAGTGAATCCCCCGCCTTCATGGGCAGGGGTCGGTAATGTTCGGAAAGGAAAATCAGCTCACCGCTGAGTACATACATGAATTCTTCGCCAGAGTGCCGAATCCAGGTGTCGAACTCGGATACATCCCGCGCCTTGATCGTTGCGATATAGGGTAGCATCCGTTTGCTGGTCAGTTCAGAACACAGCAGTTCGTGATGATAGGTGGGCGTGGTCTTGAATTCCCCCTCGCCTTTTGGGGTGAAATCGCGGCGACCCGAGATGCCCGACTGACCCGATTGCAGGAACAGCTGTGGCGTGCTCATGTCGAGCGCCTGCGTCAGGCGCCGCACGATTTCAAAACTGGGCCGTGTCTGGTTGTTTTCGATCTTGGACAGAGTGGACCGACCAATACCCGCAGCACGGCCAGCCTCTTCCAAAGTCCAGCCTTTTGATCGTCGCGCATCGCGAATGGAGCGGCCCAAAGCCTCGCCTTCATCCGGTTCTTCCAACCCGGAAACATCGTTTTGGCTTTCATCGACCATGGATTTCCCCCTGTTTTTCAAAGGCTACAGGTTTTCCCATACATACGCAACTTCTTGAATAAGAGATTTATGTTGCCTTGTTGGATCATTTTCCACTATTGGAAACAAAGTTTCGTACTGAGGATTCGGAACCGGAGGAGGGGATAATGTTCAAAACGTCGCTGAATGAGGCTGACCCGGTAATCGCCGCGTCGATCGCGCGCGAAGGAATACGTCAGGCGGAACAGATTGAATTGATCGCGTCCGAGAACATCGTCTCGAAAGCTGTGATCGAGGCTCAGGGCTCGGTCCTGACCAATAAATACGCCGAAGGTTATCCTGCGCGCCGCTATTATGGCGGGTGCGAATATGTCGACGAGGTCGAAGTCGAGGCCATCGAAAGGCTGAAACAGCTGTTCGGTTGTGAATACGCCAACGTTCAACCCCATTCCGGCGCTCAGGCGAACGGGGCGGTCAAACTGGCGTTGCTGAGCCCCGGTGACACCATCCTGGGCATGTCGCTGGATGCGGGCGGGCACCTGACACACGGTGCAAAACCTGCCCAATCCGGCAAGTGGTTCCGGCCGGTACAATACGGTCTGACCCAAGCCGGCCTGATCGATTACGACCAGGTGGCCGAGCTGGCCCGGGCGGAAAAGCCCAAGCTGATCATCGCAGGCGCATCGGCCTATTCCCAGAAGATCGACTTTGTCCGTTTCCGCGAGATCGCAGATGAAGTTGGTGCGTGGTTGCTGGCGGACATGGCGCATATCGCGGGTCTGGTCGCAACTGGCCTGCACCCTTCGCCCATTGGGCACGCGCATATCGTCACCTCAACCACCCACAAGACACTGCGCGGCCCGCGGGGCGGGATCATTCTGACCAATGACGAAGCGCTGGCGAAAAAGATCAACTCTGCCGTATTCCCGGGCTTGCAAGGTGGCCCGCTGATGCATGTGATCGCCGGCAAGGCGGTTGCATTCGGAGAGGCGCTGAAGCCGGAGTTCAAAGAATACATGCAGCGCGTTGTCGACAGTGCATCGGCTTTGGCCAATGTCATGATGGCGCGCGGATGTGACATCGTTTCGGGTGGCACCGAAAACCACCTGATGCTGGTCGATCTGCGCCCGATCGGTGTGACCGGCAAGGATGCCGAGGCCGCGCTGGAACGTGCCGGGTTCACCTGTAACAAGAACAGCGTTCCGGGCGATCCCCAGAAGCCCACCATCACCAGCGGTATCCGTCTGGGCACTGCCGCCGGGTGCAGCCGGGGTTTTGGCCCTGAAGAGTTCAAACAGATCGGCCATCTGATCGGCGATGTTCTGGACGCGTTGGCGCAGTCGCCCGAAGGCGACGCGGCCATCGAAAAAGAAACCCGCGAAAAGGTTCGCGCGCTTTGCGCAAGCCACCCGATCTACTGAAAGTGCGCGAAATGAACACCTACGATCTGATTGTCATCGGAGGCGGACCGGGCGGTTATGTTGCCGCGATCCGCGCGGCTCAGCTGGGACTGAAAGTTGCCTGCGTCGAAGGGCGCGGCGCTCTTGGCGGCACCTGTCTGAACGTGGGGTGCATCCCCTCCAAAGCGTTGCTGACCTCCTCGGCCAAATATGCCGAGCTTGCACATCTCTCCTCCCACGGTGTTGCGGTCGAGGGGGCCAGCATCAATGTCGGCGCGATGATGGAGCGCAAGGACAAGATCGTGGGCGACCTGACCAAAGGCATCGCATTCCTGTTCAAGAAGAACGGCGTTGACCTGATCGAAGGTTGGGCCAGCATCCCTTCAGTCGGGCAGATCAAGGTTGGCGCTGACATCTATGAGGCAAAGAACATTCTGATCGCGACCGGGTCGGAACCTACCTCGCTACCGGGGATCGAGATTGATGAGCAGGACGTCCTGAGTTCGACCGGCGCGATTGCGATGGAAAGCGTGCCGGATCATCTGGTGGTGGTGGGCGCAGGTGTGATCGGTCTGGAACTTGGTCAGGTCTGGGCGCGTCTGGGCGCGAAAGTCACCGTCGTCGAATATCTGGACCGTGTGCTGCCCGGCATAGATGGCGAGATTGCAAAACTGGCGCAGCGGGCGCTGGCCAAGCGCGGCCTGAAGTTCCAGCTTGGTCGGGCATTGAAATCCGTCAACAAGACCGCGGCCGGATTGACGCTTGCTCTGGATCGGGTTGGCAAAGACAAGGAAGAGGTGATCGAGGCCGACAAGGTTCTGATCGCCGTCGGACGCCGACCGGTAACGCGCGGGTTGGGGCTGGAAGAACTGGGGATAGCCTGCGACCCGCTCGGATTTATTCAGGTGGATGACACATTCTGTACCTCTGTTCCCGGCATCTATGCCATTGGCGACTGCGTTCCAGGGCCGATGCTGGCGCACAAAGCCGAAGAGGATGGCGTTGCCTGTGTCGAGATGCTGGCAGGCGAAGCGGGACATGTTGACTACAATACCGTGCCCGGCGTGGTTTACACCGACCCCGAGGTCGCCTCGGTCGGGCTGACCGAAGAAGCCTTGCAAGAAACGGGCATTGAATACGTGGTCGGGAAGTTTGCCTTCATGGCCAATTCGCGGGCGCGCTCGACCGGCGAGACCGACGGGGCCGTCAAGGTGCTGGCCAGTTCCGAAGGCAAGATCTTGGGCGCGCATATTTGCGGTGCGCATGGGGGAGATCTGATTGGCGAGCTGGTTCTGGCCATGGCCAAGGGCATCACCGTCGCCGAGGTCGCAGCCACCTGCCATGCCCACCCGGCGATGGGCGAGGCTGTGAAAGAAGCCTGCCTTGACGCCATGGGCCGGGCAATTCACGCGTAGCGGGGACCAGCCAGATGACCATCCAGCTTAGACCACGTCACCCGGAAAAAGCCAAAAAGGCCGACAGCGTCATTCCGCGCAAACCCAAGTGGATACGCAAGAAAAAAGGCGACAGCTCCGCCTATTACGAAACCCGGCGCCTGATGCGGGATCACAATCTGGCGACGGTCTGCGAAGAGGCGGCCTGCCCCAATATCGGCGAGTGTTGGTCCAAGCGCCACGCAACCATGATGATTATGGGCGAGGTCTGCACACGCGGATGTTCGTTCTGCAACGTATCGACTGGCCGCCCCGACGCGCTGGACGCTTTCGAACCCGGTCGCGTTGCAGCGGCGGTCAGGAAGCTGGGCCTGCGCCATGTCGTCATCACCTCGGTCGATCGCGACGATCTGGCCGATGGCGGGGCCGAGCATATTGCCCAGACCATCCGGGCGGTACGCCACCAAAACCCCGGCACCACGGTCGAAGTTCTGACCCCCGATTTTCTGGGCAAGGGCGACGCCGCCAAGGCAGTCTTTGACGCCGCACCGGACGTGTTCAACCACAATCTGGAGACCGTGCCGCACCTATATCCGACCGTCCGTCCTGGCGCGCGGTATTACACGTCGCTGCGGCTGCTGGATGATGCCAAGCGCGCCAATCCGGAACTATTCACCAAATCCGGCCTGATGGTGGGCCTGGGAGAAACACTCGCGGATGTGCGTCAGGTCATGGATGACCTGCGTGCAGCGCAGGTCGATTTCCTGACCGTTGGCCAATATCTGCAACCAACCCCGAAACACCATCCAATTGACCGGTTCTGGACACCGGAAGAGTTCGCCCAGCTGGAACAGATTGCCCGGTCCAAGGGCTTTTTGCACGTGTCAGCAACCCCGCTGACCCGGTCGTCGTTCCATGCGGACGAAGATTTCGCTGCTCTCAGGCAGGCCCGCCAGCGGGCTATCGCCAAAGGGGCATAAACCAAACGCAAATGGGAGGGAATCCATGGAAGCGTTAAATTCAATCGTAGGGGCCATCAATGGCGTCGTGTGGGGGCCGCTGATGCTGGTTCTCATCCTTGGCGTCGGCTTCTTCCTGCAGGTCGGACTGAAGTTCATGCCGATCCTGCGCATTGGCACGGGCTTCAGCCTGCTGTTCAAAGGCCGTGAAGGTCAGGGCGAAGGGCAGATCAGCCCGTTCAACGCGTTGATGACTTCGTTGTCGGCCACCATCGGTACGGGGAACATCGCCGGTGTTGCCACTGCTGTCTTCCTGGGCGGTCCGGGCGCATTGTTCTGGATGTGGATGACCGCCCTGGTGGGCATGGCCACCAAATATGCCGAGGCTGTCTGCGCGGTGAAATACCGCGAAAAGGACGAGCTGGGCAACTTCGTCGGCGGCCCGATGTACTACATCAAGAACGGTCTGGGCGCGAAATGGGCGTGGCTGGGTGTTGCCTTTGCCCTGTTTGGCGCAGTTGCGGCCTTTGGCATTGGTAACGGCGTGCAGGCCAATGGTGTTGCACAGGTTCTGGAATCGAATTTCGGAGTAAACACCTCGGTCACCGGTGTCGCTCTGATGGTTCTGACCGCCGCTGTTATTCTGGGTGGTATCACCCGTATCGGTGCGGTCGCCGGTAAACTGGTTCCGTTCATGGCGATTGCCTATATCGTTGCCGGACTGCTGGTCCTGATCATCAACATCGGCAACATCGGTCATGCGCTGTCGCTGGTCTTCACCTACGCCTTCACCCCATCAGCCGCCGAAGGTGGTTTCGCAGGTGCAGCCGTCTGGGCCGCCATCCGTTTTGGTGTGGCGCGGGGTGTTTTCTCGAACGAAGCGGGTCTGGGTTCCGCTCCGATCGCGCACGCGGCAGCCGAGACCAAAGGCCCGGTCAACCAGGGCCTGATCGCGATGCTGGGAACGTTCATCGACACTATTATCGTCTGTTCGATCACCGGTCTGGCGATCATCTCGTCAGGTGCTTGGACATCGGGGGAATCCGGTGCGGCGCTGACCTCGCTGGCGTTCGAGACCACTCTGCCGGGTATCGGCGGGTCGATCATCGCCATCGCTCTGTCGATCTTTGCCTTTACCACCATCCTCGGCTGGTCCTTCTATGGCGAGAAATGCGTCGAGTTCCTGCTGGGCGTGAAATCCCTGCTTCCCTACCGCATCCTGTGGATCATCGCGATCTACTTCGGTGCAACCGCGGATCTGGGCTTTGTCTGGCTACTGGCCGACACGCTGAACGCCATGATGGCCATTCCGAACCTGATCGCCCTGGCCCTGCTGAGCCCGATCGTCTTCAAGCTGACGAAAGAGTTCTTCGCCTCGGGCGGCAAGTCCGAAGAGCCGGGCGGCGCGCCTGCCGAATAAGCTTGGTCTGACTTGAAACCGGGGGGCCATTCCGGCCCCCCGCCTTTAAAAACAGAGTTCCATATCTCGAGGAGAGACGTGATGGCCACGAAAATCCTGCTGCCCATTGATCACACCGACGACCGTTCGTGGAAGAATGCCCTGCCAGTTGCCTTGGAACAGGCCAGGTTCTACGGGGCTGAGCTGCATGCGGTTGCCGTTATCCCCGAGATCATCCAGCTGCCGAACCTTCCCGCAAACTATGGTGCCGGTGCCAAAGACCACGTGCGAAATGCGGTTCAGGCCATTCTGGATCATGGCAACGCATCGGACGTGCCTATCCATGTTGAAGAAGGCAGCGTTTACCGTGAAATCCTCAAGCGCGCCTACAAGAACGGCTTTGACCTGATCGTCATGGCCTCGACCAAGGGTGATTTTCCGAATTATGAAATCGGTCCGAACCTGGCCCGTGTCGTGCGCAACGCGCATTGCACCGTCATGGTTGTTCGCGACCAGTCCCGTTGAGTGAAAGGTTGGATCAATGACCGAGATTAGACGCACGCCGCTTTTTGGGCTTCACGTTGAGTTGGGCGGCAAGATGGTTGATTTTGCCGGGTG
>NZ_JBXWTH010000018.1:0-1903 GCF_059613825.1 Ruegeria sp. SATB027 | reverse complement strand
GTGTGTCCTCCTTGTCAGACGAGATCGAGGACGTGTTGTTCGGGACGCTGCAACAGCCTGTGGCCGAGCATATGCTCGGCCCCTCCGCGCACAGGGAGATTGCTTTGAAGCTTGAGGCGGCTTTGAGGGAGTTGAATTGAAAAAGGCCCGCTCGGTGGCGGGCCTTTGGTGATTGTGGGGCTAAGGCCCCGGGCTGCGTTCAGCCGAGTTTTTCGGTCAGTTCCGGGACCGCCTGGAACAGGTCGGCGACCAGTCCGAAGTCGGCGACCTGGAAGATCGGTGCCTCTTCGTCCTTGTTGATCGCAACGATGACCTTTGAGTCCTTCATGCCCGCAAGGTGCTGGATTGCGCCCGAGATGCCGACCGCAACATAAAGATCGGGGGCAACAACCTTGCCGGTCTGACCCACTTGCCAGTCGTTCGGGGCATAGCCCGAGTCGACAGCGGCGCGCGACGCGCCAACCGCAGCACCCAGCTTGTCAGCCAAAGCTTCGATCAGCTTGAAGTCTTCTTCCGAGCCGACACCACGGCCGCCCGAGACAACAACACCAGCCGAGGTCAGTTCCGGACGGTCACTTGCGGCGACCTTGTCTTCGACCCACGTCGACAGGCCGGGATTGTCGCCGACCGAGACGGTCTCGACCGCAGCCGAGCCGCCGGTCCCCGCCGCATCGAAGGACGCGGTGCGGATGGTGACGACCTTCTTGGCGTCGTTCGACTTCACGGTCTGGATCGCGTTGCCCGCATAGATCGGGCGCTCAAACGTCGAGCCATCGACCACGCCCGAGGCATCCGAGATCACCATCACGTCCAGCAGGGCTGCGACGCGCGGCATCACGTTCTTGGCGTCGGTGGTCGCGGGGGCCACGATATGCTCGTACCCATCGGCCAGACCCACGATCAGCGCGGCGGTCGATTCCGCCAGGCGATGACCCAGCGATGCGTCTTCGGCAACCAGCACCTTGGACACGCCGTCGATCTTGGCGGCAGCCTCGCCGGCAGCGGCGGCCGAGCCGCCTGCGGCCAGAACGGTCACGTCACCCAGCACCTTGGCAGCGTTTACTGCCTTGGCAGTGGCGTCCAGCGCCAGTTCGCCGTTGTTGACTTCGGCAAGCAGAAGTACAGCCATTACACAGCCCCCACTTCTTTGAGTTTCGAAACCAGCTCATCCACCGAGCCAACGATGATACCTGCGGCACGTGCCGGCGGTTCTTCGGTCTTGACGATTTCCAGGCGCGGCGTGACGTCGACGCCGTAATCGGCTGCGGTTTTCTCATCCAGCGGCTTTTTCTTCGCCTTCATGATGTTGGGCAGCGACGCATAGCGCGGCTCGTTCAGGCGCAGGTCAACGGTCACGATGGTCGGCATCTTGACGCTGATAGTCTGCAACCCGCCATCCACCTCGCGGGTGATCTTGGCACTGTCGCCTTCAATATCCAGTTCCGAGGCAAAGGTGCCCTGCGACCAGCCCAACAGGGCCGACAGCATCTGACCGGTGGCGTTCATGTCGTTGTCGATCGCCTGCTTGCCCGCCAGAACGATGCCGGGCTGCTCTTCCTCGACCACTTTGGCTAGGATCTTGGCAACTGCCAGCGGCTCGATATCGGTGTGCACATCATCCGTCGCAACAACAAGGATCGCGCGGTCGGCACCCATGGCCAGAGCGGTCCGCAGCGTCTCTTGCGCCTGCTTCACACCAATTGAAACGGCAACAACTTCGTCTGCCTTGCCAGCCTCTTTCAGGCGAATGGCCTCTTCAACCGCAATCTCGTCGAACGGATTCATCGACATTTTGACATTGGCGAGATCAACACCGCTACCGTCCGCTTTCACGCGGACCTTCACATTGTAGTCAATCACGCGTTTGACAGGTACCAGTACCTTCATTGTAGCGCTTTCTCCT